>PFRJ01000125.1 GCA_002788515.1 Nitrosopumilales archaeon CG_4_9_14_0_2_um_filter_34_16
TTCGTCTGTGGATTCTTTTGGTAGTGAGCCTCTAGGACTTGAGAACGATTCTTCTATTGGTTCTGATTTAGTCTCTAATTCTTGGATTAGTTTTTCTAATTGCTCTAATCTAGCCAATTGTTCAGATGTAGCTTCCTCTGTCTCTTCTAGTGGTTTGGGTGCAAGATCTAATTCTTGAGGAAGTTCAGATTTCACAACCAAGTATTCTGGTATGTCACCTAAATAATCAAATGCCACTTTATTTCCATCTACACGAAGATATGGATTACCAGAAATAGAAAAAGATCGGATTTGATGTCCTTTTTTCCAGGAATTTTTTCCACTGTAAATGGTAATGTAAAATAAACCATTTTTGATATCAGATGCAATAGTTAAACGATCTACAGGTTTGCCAACAGTAATTCCATTATCGGTATCTTGATGTCTAATAGCAACATAAATCAAATTTTCATGATCATAACTTACTTTAGAAATTAAATAATCTGCCCATTTGGTCACTAAAAAATAGTGATTAGTTTCTACTAAATAA
This sequence comes from Nitrosopumilales archaeon CG_4_9_14_0_2_um_filter_34_16, assembly GCA_002788515.1. Lineage (GTDB taxonomy): Archaea > Thermoproteota > Nitrososphaeria > Nitrososphaerales > Nitrosopumilaceae > Nitrosopumilus. Next base: position 530 of record PFRJ01000125.1, read on the forward strand.
GCGATCTTAATTGTGACGTCTTATTGTTTTATTTTTTCAAAAGTTCATCATAATAATTCATCAGAAGATCTAAGATAGTGCGATAGTAAAGAAATCAAATTTATGAGTGTTTCATTACAAGACATACAACAGTCAGGCTCAAAAAATAAGATTATAATTGGCACTATATCAATACCAACAAATGGAGATTTCTATTGAACCATGGAAAAAATTAATCATTCATGAGGTAATTGAATATAGATTTGAGGATTGGGTAAAACAAATAGCTTTTAGCACACGATCATCAGGAGGTGGTATTCCAACTATGCAGTGGACAAATGGAATAGTTTTTTCTCCAGCAAATTTTCCAACAACAAATTCTACTGTTGAGGAACAACTGAAAGGCATTCTACATTGGTCATCAGTGTCATTTGCAATTAAAGAAAAATTTGAGAAACAAATTGTCAAGGAAAATGCTACAATAAATTTAGTGGATGTAAGTGTAAATGAAATTTTTAAAGAATTAGCTACTAGTTTAAGATCTCAATCAAAATATACCAATTTAGAATCTAATAAAACTTAATGAATATTGAAGAAATAATAAAAAAACTCGAAATTTCCTTAAAACAGATTAAACAGTATGAACCTGATCCATATTACGTAAATTATTTTTTTAATCAATTTGTCAATGAAAGAAATAACATAATTTCAGGAATTTTTGAAGAAGCTAATAGAGATTTTGGGTTATTTGTAATAGGGCAAATTACTGAAAAAAACTTTCATGAGAAAGCAAAATTGAAGAAAGATGAAAATGCCATAAGATTTTCAGAGTGGTTTAAAGAAACATTCATCGAAGAGCACAAAAGTCCGTATCCAAATTTTATGAACAGTATTGATAACTTTAGAAACAAATTTGGAAAATTACCTGAAATTAAAATTATGATTAGAGCATCAAATAGATACAAAGATGATATTAGTCAACAAATCAAAGTTAGTTTGAGTCAAGAGAAAATACGGTCTAAAGAAGAATTAAAAATTGAAATTAAAAGACAGATGCCCATATTTTTAGAGATCATCAATCATAAAAGACATGAAAATAATGAGCCTAAAGTTGAAGAAGATAATATTGTTGCTGCAACATTTCTAGATGTTGAAAATCATGAGAATATTGAAATTCTCTATGCTGCAGAAATTTACATTCCAGTAATGAAAAGATTGGTTGAAGAATCAAGGGGAAAAATTAAAGAATTAACACAGCGGAAATAACACGTTCTAAGAAATGCTTGTTTTATTAGATATGTCATATGTTAATCTCAAACTATAAAGTACAAAAAAGAAAAGACTGGTCTCAATTAATTATTTAATGTGATTTTGGCCACATTGAAGTCCAAGTTTCAGCAAATTTTTTCATCATTTCACCATAAGCGTTCATTTGTTCTAATCCAGATGAACTGAGTGCTTTTTGCCAATTTTCAGTAAATTGTTTGAATGCAGATGTGCTATTATCACTGATAGCTTTTTGCCAATTTTCTCCAAATTCCTTGAATGCACTAATTCCTACTTCGTTGAGAGCTTTTTGCCAATTTTCTCCAAATAACTTCATTGTTTCAGTACTAGATTCAACAGCTGCTTTGTCCCAAACTTCATTGAATTTTGATTGCATATCATTACTTGCAGTTTGGATTTGTTCAAAAAGAGATTTCCAATTTTCAAGTGATCTGGTATATTCTTGCCATAATGAATCCCATTCAGTATTTTTTTCTTGGTCAGACATTAACTAAGCATAACTTTCATTATTCTTAAATGGATCCCTAAAAATCAGGTATTATTTTAAACGATTTTGCAATCGTTTTTCCATTCTAATTTTACCCTCTTCAAATTTTATTCTATCTTCATCTGTTTTGAGAGATAATTTTGGGACATGTATGGGTTTTCCAGTCTCATCTAATGCAACAAAAGTAACAAATGCAGTTCCAGTTGTAGTTTTGATTCCAGTTACAATATCCTCAGCTTCAGCTTTGACTTCTATTTCCATAGAAGAATTATGGATATAGTTAATTCTTGCATCAAGTTTTAGGACATTTCCAACAAAAACAGGTTTTAGAAAATTGACACTATCCATACAAACAGTTACGGCATTGGATTGAGAATGTCGCTGAGCAACAATACCAGCTACCATGTCAATATGTTTTAGAATTTCACCACCAAAAACATTACCAGCAGGATTTGCGTCAGAAGGAAACATTCTGACAATTACTTCAGCATGAGATTCAGAAGGGCTTTTTTCTATACGAGTTGGAGTCATTGTATACTCAGGTGCATCTGAATTCATCCAATTTAATCTAAACAGTTGTTTTCATTATTTGAAATATTTTTTTAGGTTAATTTTATCTATTTTAGGAATTTTTGCAAGTTCGAATCCCTCTGGTCTTTTTGAAAGAGAGCGTGTTGCATCAATTCCCATTTTGGCCGTTTGCAATTTCTTTTGATCACTAGAGGGATCAAGGCTAGATCCACGCACCTTAGAAAGAATTATCAAATCTTTATCAGCTTGAAATCGAGTTGCCATAGCATATTCTACTGCGTCTGCACTATTGGGATCAATATCCTCATCTACAATAGTAACCTGTTTTAGAGATCTATGAGATTCAAAAGTTTTCTTGATAATTTTCTTTGGATCAGAATCTGATTTCTTTTTGATTTGTACAACAGCATGAAGCCAATTACAACCACCATTAGTCATTGAAACTTGTTTTGTTTGAGGAAATGATTTCTTCAATTCTCCATTTAACTTAGATTCAATTGGCATGCCCATTAACAATCTATGTTCAGAATAACCAGATAATACATCATGAAAAATTGGGTTATTTCTAAAATAGAGATTTTCTAATTCAAAGACAGGCTGTTCTCTTTTATGATCATATGTTTGAAGCATTTCCACCATCCATTCAGGATGAGTTTTATCTTGAAGAATTTTTCCTTCCATAACAATTTCAGATCCTGAAGGAACATTCAGTTTACTAAAAGGTAATTTTGCCAGAGTTAGTTTTCCACCCAAAAGTGAATTTGCTATATCAATTTCGTCTTTTCCCCAATCTGCTTGATACGCTCCAGCAATGGAAACTGCAGGATGAACACCCACAGTAATTGCGATTTTGAGATCTTCTCCGTGCTCTTTTGCATCAATAAAACATCTGTGAAGATGTCTACCTTCTACCATTCTAATAGAAAAATGGGTTTTATCAATAGGCATTAATCTGTGGAAAGAAGAATTTTGTTTTCCTGTTTCAGGATTTTTAACATATGCAATAGATGATGTGATAAATGGACCAGATTCTTTTTCAAAATGAGTGACAATAGGCATAGAAAAAAGATTTTTTGACTTGTTTTCCATGAATTTCCCTGATGAGATGATTTTTGGTTTTTTAGCTGTTTTAATTGCTGAAATAACCTTTTCGTGTATGTTAAATTCTGTTCCACCAACTGCAACCCCAAATCGCTTTCTAGTTCCAACTAAATTAGAAACTAAACGAAAGTTACTTTCTTTGATATTTTCAAACAAGACAGCATAAGAACCGTCAACCTTAGCAGTGATTCCAGCGATTTCAAATTTTGTAGAAACTTCAGTTTTCACAGTTTTAAGTTCTTGAGTCTTCATAATTTGTGAAATATAATTTCTTAAATCACTCATTCTCTATCATCTCTATAATCTCAGACATTAAGGCTTTTGCAGTATTTGGTTCCAATGGTTTTTGAATGAATGTTGAGACTAGAGCAATCCCCCTCATTCTAGTGCTGATTCGTTCAGCAATTAATTTTAAAAAAAGAGATTCTGATCTAGATGGAATGATAGTGGTTGTGATCGGAGTAGGCCCAGTTGCTAAGGAAACAACCATTGAACCTAGTTTGTTAGAACCTTCAGTGACAGAAACAAAATACCCGTTTTCAAATTTTTGAATTTGTAAAGAAAAACTACGACTCTCCAAATTTACCATTCTATGGAAAAATCCATTTGGAGAGGTCAACAAGCTATGAACGAGTCTTATGCTTTTATTGCTATTGATTCATTTGACTGAGAAGATATAACTTCAGTATTCTTCTTGCAATTCTTTTCATGTTTGTCTGGATAGATAAACAGTTTTTCACAGTATTTGCATGGAGTTTTTTCCTTAGTCATTGCTTTGGATTTTGTTGTTTTGGCTTTAGCAGTTTTAGCTTTTGATTTGGCTTTTGTTTTAATTTTAACTTCTTGAATTTCTGATTCAATATCAGTAGCTGCTTTAGCTTCAATAGAATCAGCCTCAACTCTAGCCCGTAATTTTGCTTTGTATTTCAAATTACGTGGTTTTGTTCTTAATCTATATCCACAACATGGACACCAAAGTCCTTCCCATTTGATGAATATTTCACAAATTTGGCATCGACGTTGTCCAGAAGCATATCTTCCAGTGCCAACAGGCTTTTGAGCCTTGTATCTAACACAAATTCCTTTACAAGTCATCTTGGTATTATCATATAGAATTCATAACTATATAAGCATGGATCGATTAAATTTATAAAAAATAATCATAAAACTTGTAAAAATTTCATGTTATATATCGATCAAAATTATTATTTTCAAATAAAAAGTCGAAACCTTCAATAAATATGTATAGCTGATTCCAAGACATTATTTTTTGAAAAAATAACATTTACAATATTGTTGTTTGATAAATAATTTCATATTTTTCAAAAAATAATGAAAATTTATGAGAAAGTCATGCTTTCATTATTACATCAATTAAAGAGAATAAAACATAGTTAATTTTTCTTAAAATTGTAAACATGATTTTGATAGAAACTTGCAAAAAATTAAATTTTAAAAAATAAATTTTCAACCTGTGATTGATAAAGGTAAGATGGATTGCCTGAATCCTTCTCTTTGGGAGATATATTTTGCTGAAAGCATGTCTCGTTTTCCTCTTTGATTGAAGTTTTTAATTTTCAAACTGGTTTTATGTTCATCCACAAATTCTAATTCAAACGATGAACAAAAATTCAAATTAAGCATTGTTGCAATCTGTTTAGCAATTTTCATATTTCCATTTCCGATTTTGATGATTTTTCGTTTTGCCCGCAGACCCCCTAAAATTCCTATAATATAAGAAACCAACTCATCAATTGAAGAATGAAATGAGCTTCCAATCTCTATTCCATAATAAAATATAGACAATCCGATTCTTTGTCCTGGATCAATTCCTAAAATTAATGTCTCTTCGTCAAAATCTAGATTAAGTTTTTGCATCATCATGCCTCGAATTACGATAGGAGGTAGTTCTAAGATATCTTCATGAAGTAATAGTTTGTCATATTTTTTTGGAGCTTCCTTTCTAGTGGTAAATATAAAATAATCAGGGCAATTTAGAATTTCTTCAGGCAATATAGAATCAAAAGATAGTTTCATTGTCTTCAAAAAAGTTGAAAATCTATAGTATGGTTTACCATACGTAGTTGCAATTCCAATACGAGTATATTGTAAGGGATCTATATTTTATAAAACAAAATACAAGATTTAGGTTTATGCCTTCAAAACAGTTGACACCACATGTTTGACTGCTTCATCAAAATTAGCATCTATTTTAGACTGAATTTCAGATAGTTTAGCATCGCCATCTTGGATAATTTTTGCAGATTCGGATGTTGCTTTATCTTTTGAAGCATTGATTAGAATTTCAGCTTCTTTTGTGGCCATCTCTCTAGTTTTTTCTAATAAAACATCGATTTCAGATAGTGCTTTCACAGATAATTGTTTTTTCATATCGCCCACCTTACTGTTAAGTGAGTCAAGATCATCTTCTAAAGCATTCAGAGATTTTATAATTCCAGTGACTTTGGATTCAGCCATGCTACTCATTATATCCAAATTTAGGAATTCCATTACTTAAATCATTCATTTTCAGGCACAAAAACCATAAAAACTATAATCATCCAGTAGTCAAAAGTAAGATAGCTCTGGCAAGATCGCCTTCAGCCTCCTCTAAAGCACTTTTTGCCTTTTCTTCATCTACACCAGCTTGTTGGCTAACTAATTGAATATCTTCATCGGAGAAAATTGGTACCTCCAATTCTCTTTCTTCATAGCTATCCGATGTTACCGTAAAAATTGAATTGTCTTTTGCTTTCATTTCAGTAACAGAAGGTTTTGAAATAATAATCTCTTTTTTATCCGTCTTAATTATGACTTCTTGAACATTTGTAAGTTCATTCATATCAAGACCCATTTTGTCCATCATTCTACGCATTTCACGATTCCCGCCACGCATCATGATGTTATTTCCTCATTACGACTTTTTAAACTATCTCTGACCTTCACTGCGACGCCTCTATTGAAATCAGAGATCATATCAGAAGACAAGATCGCCTTTCCAACAGCAATTACTCGATTTTCAAATAAAATTGGAGTATCTGCTGAAATACGTACTTCTTTACCACACCATGTAACATGTTTACAAAATACAGATTTACCATCCTGCACAAACGGGGCGGCATCTTTACTAATTTCTACACAATTTTCTTTAAATTTTTTATTTTTTAATAGAATTTGGGCAAAGTGTGTACTAATGGCCAAACCCCCATCAATTCTCAAAGTACATAGTAATTTTCCTTCATGAGAGACTGTTCTTATTCTACCTGTCTTTCTAGAAAAAGTCATTTCAAGATCTTTTGGTAGTTGTTTAGATACACCACTGCCAAATAATGCATCAATAGTATACTGAAGTTTCAGAACATGATCCATACATACGGTACAATTTTTTCTAAATATTAGTTCAATGTTAAACCATACTACAAGTATGAAACTATATAGAATGGATTTTTCTCTTTAGATCATGGAAAATGGAGAAGAAACAAGGAAAATTCAATTTACAGGAAAATCATCATACATAGTTTCACTGCCAAAACAATGGATAATGGAATTAGGTCTAAAACAAGGAGATCAGATTAGAATGGTTAGAAAAGGTTCATCAACATTAGAACTTTATCCACCAAAATTTGAATCACGAACTCAGAAAATAGAAGATGCGGTGATAGAGATCAATGAAGAAGAAGAAGCATCTTCAATTGTTAGAAAATTAATATCATTGTATTTTTTGGGGTACAAAACAATCAATGTTAAACCAAAAAATGGCAGACTTAGTGGACATCAAAGAAACGCTGTAAAAGAAGCTGTTAAGCGAATGCTAATGGGTTCTGAGATAATTGCAGATTCAAGTGTAGGAATTACAGTTCAAGTTCTTGTCAATTTATTAGAATTAACAGTAGATGGGGCATTCAAACGAATGATTCACTTAGCAAAATCAATGTCAAATGATGCACTTTTAGCAGTAAAAGAGAATAATTTGGAATTAGCACAAGAAGTAATCAATACAGATGATGAAGTAGATAGATTTGGATTTTATATTATTCGTCAATTAAAGATTGCAATACAAAATGAACATATGTTAAAAGAGATGGGATTTAGAAACGCAAGAAATTGTTTGGGATATAGATTGGTTGTAAAAAATATAGAAAGAACAGGAGATCATGCTGCATTTATTGCAAAAGATCTTTTAGAATTTAAAAAACCAGTTAAAAAAGAAATTTTACAAAAGTTACAAGATATGAATGAATTTTGTCTATCTGTCTTGGATGATGCATGTTTAGCATTATTCAAAGAGGATTATAATCAAGCAGAAAGAACCATCACAAAAACAGATGAAGTAGTAAAATTTGAAAAAAAAGTTAGAGATGCTTCAAAATTATTAAAAGATGATGAGGAAATATACAGAGTCAGAAGAATGACTGAAAATATCAGAAGGATTGCAGAATATGCTAGCGATATAGCAGAGATAGTTTTGAATATGAACGTAGAAAAAGCACTAAAAAAATGAAACAATACAATAAAAATAACGATTTAAGATGAATTCAGCGATTTTAATTACATATGATCAAGAAGACTCGATAAATGAGGCCAAAGGGTTATGCAGTACTGCAGGGTACGAAGTAGTCCATGTTATCACTCAAAACTACCTTCAAAAGGCAAAATATGGAATTAGTGGTGGCGTATTAGAAAGACTAGAAGAGATATCTGAAAGATTAAGACCAGATGTAATCATATTTGATGAGATTTTAAAACCAAGTCAAAACTATAATCTTGCAACCGCATTACACAGAGAAGTTTTAGATAGAGAAGCACTAATTCTAGAAATTTTTGAAAAGGGAGCATCAAGTGCAGAATCAAAACTACAAGTAAAATTAGCTCAATTAAGATACGAGATGGTTAGAGCAAAAGAAAAAGTTCGCCTTGCAAACATGGGTGAACAACCGGGATTCATGGGTATAGGAAAATTTGAGGTTGATGTCTATTATAACGACATCAAACACAGAATGCAAACTATCAAATCTAAACTAGAAAAATCTGGAAAACAAAGAGATCTTCACAGACAAGGAAGAAAAAGATTAGGATTCAAAACAATATCATTAGCAGGATACACTTCATCTGGAAAAACAACATTGTTTAATAAAACAACAGGAGAAACCAAAACTCAGAGTGATAATCTCTTTACAACTTTAACCACTACAACAAGAAGATTAACAATTAATCAAGAACCATTTTTAATTGCAGACACAGTAGGTTTTATCAGCAAATTACCTGCATACATGATTGATGCATTCAAATCAACATTAGAAGAACTAAAACACACAGACATTATCATTTTAGTTATCGATATCAATGATTCAGTATCAGAATTAAAAAAGAAATTCTCAAGTTGTATGAGAACATTGAGCGAATTGGGAGTTGAACAAGACAAGATTGTATACACATTAAATAAATCAGATTTGTTATCAAAAGAAGAGATCAAACGAAAGGTTGATTTTTTAAATTTAACCGAAAATAAAAAAATAATTTCAGTATCTGCAAAAACAGGAGAAAACATTACAGAATTAAAAGAATTGATCAAAGAAATTATTGAAAGTCAGAATTATAGTAAACCAAAAAAAACACAGGAAGCAGAAGTTGGTAATTGAAGTAGTCAGAATAGGACAGCGACTAGTAAGAGATGACAGAGTTACAACACATGTTGCTCTAGTTTCACGGGCTTTCGGGGCAAAGAGAATCTACATGACTGAAGTTAATCCTGAAATCAAAGACACGGTAGAAAAAATCAATAAAACTTGGGGTAGTAATTTTGAGATTGTATTTATTGATAAATGGAAACCAATTTTAAAAAAGAAAAAAGATGAGAAATTCAAAATTATACATCTTTCAATGTATGGTGAAAATATCAACAGTGTGGAAGAGGATCTTAGAAAGGAAGAAGATCTTGTGATTGTGGTGGGAGCTGAAAAAGTTCCAAGAGAAATTTATGAATTAGCAGACTATAATGTAGGAGTTGGAAGTCAACCTCATTCAGAAATCAGTGCATTAGCAATTCTTTTAGATCGTATACAAAAAGGTAAACAGTTTGAGATGGAATTTCCAGGTGCGAAAAGAAAGATCATACCCACCAAGAATGGTAAAAATGTGCAGGTAAAAGAAACAAGGGATTAATAGTAGAAAATCAGGAGTGTTTAGAGTTGGTAGACAAATACGAAGATCCTTTTGTGAGAATAGCCTCAATGATTGGAGGAGATGAATACCTCAAAGTAGCAAGATCTCTTTTAAAAGCGGAAGATGCTACAGATGAAGAAATTGCAAGTTCTACAGGATTAAGAATCAACATGGTAAGAAGAGTGTTGTATGATCTATTTGGAAAATCTCTCATTACAGGAATTAGAGTTAAAGATGAAAGAAAAGGCTGGTTTGTTTACAGATGGAGAACAAGAAGGGAAGAAGTAGAACATTTTATTGAAAATCAAAAGAAGAAAATTGAAGAAAGATTACAGCAAAGATTAGATTATGAAAATGCTTCAGACTTTTATCATTGTGGAAATGAAGATTGTCCAAGAGTAACGTTTGAAAGTGCATTAGATGGAATGTTCAAATGCCCCTCATGTCAAAACGTATTGAATTTAAGAAAGAATGACAAATCTAAAAAAGCATATTCAAAGAAAATTGATGAAATAAAGAAAGATATGCAGCAAACATTCTGATTAAATTTAGAATAAAGTTAAGTAAAAAAAGCAATTTGTATGTATTTTGAATTAATCACTTGGTACTTTCATGAAAAAATCGAAAAATAAGTTACTAGATTAAATAGTAGAATTGAGTGGAGAGATCCTTGAGTCATATCACCACAACAAATCCATCTACGGGTGAAGAAATTGCAAAATATTTACCAATGGATAAAGAACAAGTATTTGGATTAGTCAAAAAGGCGAAAAGAGCATATCCAGAATGGAAAAAAGATTATGAAAAACGTAGAAGTTACATTTACAATTTAGTAGAATATTTGAAGAAGCATAAAACAGAACTTGCAAAGATAGCAACAGCTGAAATGGGTAAGCCACTCAAAGAGTCTATTGGTGAAGTGGAAAAATGTGCATGGGCCCTAGAATTTTATGCAGATCATGGAGATAGTTTTCTTTCCGATGAAGTGTTAAATACAGATGCCAGAAAAAGTTTTCTGACTTTTGAACCACTTGGGGTAATTGGATCCATTATGCCTTGGAATTTTCCTTATTGGCAGGCATTAAGATTTGCAGCTCCTTGTTTAATGGCAGGAAATGTAATTGTGATGAAACCTTCTAGAATAACGCTACAATCAGGAATTGAGATAGAAAAAGCATTTACTGAATCAGGAATGCCAGATGGAATTTTTCAGACAGCTGTAGGAAGCGTAGAATCTGCAAATTATCTAATTGATTCAGATGTCAACGCTGTAACTTTTACTGGAAGTACAAATGCAGGAGCGAAAGTAGGTGAGAGAGCTGCAAGAAATTTAAAAAAATGTGTATTAGAATTAGGCGGTAGTGATCCTTTCATAGTATTAGATGATGCAATTCTTGAAAAAGCTGCAGAAGGTGCAGTTAAAGGCAGATTCATTAATTGCGGTCAAAGTTGTGTGGCATCAAAAAGATTTTTTGTTGGCAAGAACATAGCAAAAGATTTCACTGAATTATTTATTAAAAAAGCATCACAACTAAAGGTAGGAGATCCAATGTCAATTGAAACAGATATTGGACCATTATCAAGTAAAGATGGATTAGATACTATATCTGGAATTGTTGAAGATGCAAAACAAAAAGGTGCAGAGATTCTTTTGGGTGGCTCTGAAATAGATGGAGACGGATACTTTTACAAACCAACAATTCTCACAAATGTAAAACCAGATATGAGAATTGCAAATGAAGAGACATTTGGACCAGTAGCCCCAATCACAATAGTTGAAAATGAAAGTGAGGCAGTAAAATTAGCTAATGAGAGTGAATTTGGTTTGGGTGCAAGTATTTGGACACAAGATCTAGCAAAAGCAGATAAAATGTCTAGACGTATTGAGTCAGGGATTGTTAGCGTCAACAACGTAGTAATTTCAGATCCTAGAATTCCATTTGGAGGAATAAAACACAGTGGGTTTGGGAGAGAATTATCAAGATATGGAATGTTAGAATTTGTAAATTTAAAATCAGTTAGATTTTATGACAATTTAACACATCATCACTACGTAGAATAATCATAAAATCTATGAAAGAAGATCAATCATCTTTGATATAGTCTTCGTCATCTTCTGAATCTTCGTCATCTTCAAAATCATCATCCTCATCATCACATTCTTCCAGCTCTATGTGGGTAGGATTTCCATCATTGTCAAAGAAAATCTCAACACAGATATCTTTAGCTAGAGTAGATGCCATGGTTTCAATCAGATCTTTAGGAAAATTGCTTAATCTGCTTGAATCTGATGAATAACGATATGTGGTGGTGGTATCTTCATGATAAAAATCAACTTCGATATCCTGATTGACAAATTTACGAACCCCCAATATTTGACCAAATAAACTATGAGACAAATCTAGATACCCTGTTGAGAAACATCTTTTGTGAGATTTTCAGCTAATTGTTCATAATGTTCTCTAGTTTTTCCAAGTTTAGTAAGTTTAGATTTTTCAATTTCATTGAGTTCTTTGTCTACCTTTTCTGAAACATATTGTAATCGTGCTTCTGCCATCATGAACAATTTGTTATTCTCTTTCCAAAGATGTTCAGTAATATGTTCAACATATTGTTGCATATCATTAACTAATTTCTCAGAATTTCCAGATGAAAGATATTCTTGTGCAGATTCCTCCATATGAGTTCCAATTTCTCGTGAACGCTGATGATCAATTAACATCATGGCAATTGGTCCCATATTACTAGGTAAACCAGCTTGTTCTAGTGCAGGGAACAATGATTGTTCTTCTTTACTATGATGACACACATCTGTAAAGTTTTTTGAAAAATCAATTACAGGTAATAAAATAGATTCAGGGATTTTTTTACCATCATTTAGTAATTGAATTGTAGATTCCATTGCTTTGATAACTTTCTCTATTAATTCATGATCTCGTCTTAATGATACAGTTGACATAATTATTTCAAATAAAGTCTGATATCTATATCTTATCCATTTTAAAAAAATAATTAAAAGATAGAAATTAGTTAACGATTATTCGTTAACAAATGATCTTAACGATTAGAAAGGCTTTTTGATTTTACAAATGCCCAAATCTTTTTGGTCATTTCACTTGGTGCAATTGGTTTATTTCCAAATACTTGTTCTACAGTTTCTTTACGACCTGCAAAACTGATTGCATATCCACCAAATGCTGGTTTTCTAGATTTTGATTTGGTAACCTTCTTTTTTGGTGCTGCTTTCTTTTTTGGTGCTGCTTTCTTTTTTGTTATAGTTTTCTTTTTTACTGCCAATTTCTTGTAGTTTTATTTCAAGTAAACTATAATAACTTACACTTTTACATAATTCAAAACAAGATGGTTTTTGAGCCTCTTGAATGATTTAAGTCTCAGATTAGGTGATTCTGGAATTTTGGAAACCACACTACCTTGTACAAACGATACTGCATCATTTCCACCAATAAGATAAGGAGATATTGTTAGAACCAGTTCATCAAAAAGATTTTGTTTTATGAATTCCCAATTGGTAGAGCCTCCACCTTCTACCAAAATTGTTGTGATTTTTTTCTTTGAAAGTTTTTTTAAAAGTGATTTAATGTTAACAGAATTTTCTCCTGTAATGATCACTTCTATAGGGAACTTAGATAATTTTTCAAGGTTAGATTTAGAAATTTGTTTGGAAACTGCTATAACAGTTGGGAATTCATACGAGGTTTGTAATATTTTAGATTTTGATGAAATTTCTCCTTTAGAATCTAAAATAATTCTAATAGGGTTTTTGCCTTTTACATAACGTACAGTTAACAGAGGATCGTCTTTCATTACTGTATTTTTTCCAACAAGAATACCATCAACTGTTGAACGTAGTTTATGAAGTCTAATGAAATCTTGATGTGAAGAAAGTTTTGAATCTCCTGTTTTAGTAGCAATTTTTCCATCGAGAGATATTGCTGCACTTAGAATGATATATGGTTTAGATTTTTCCATGTATGAATTTACCTCCTATCATTACTGCTTTAATTGAAGTTTCTGATGCTCTATGAACTATCGATGCATGTGGATCATGCATTGGTTCTAAATCTAATGAATGTTTATCTAGAAAGATACAATCAGCTAATTTTCCAGATTCTATAACTCCGATATTTTTTTTTAGAATTTTTCCACCGTTTACAGTAGCCATCTTAAGAATTTCTTTTGGATTAATTCTTTTTTTGTGAATTCCCATTGTTACTTTCCAGATAAAATCCATTTCTCTAAACATGTCAGGAGAGTTGATCATCACATTATCTGTGCCTAAAGCTACGGTACAGCCAGATTTTTGCATTAATTCTATATCAGGAATTCCTTCAGCTAAAGAGGAATTAGCTCGTGGACAGATCACTATTCCACGTGTTTGTTTAGATGCAATTTCAAGATCAGTTTTTGAAGCATGAGTCATGTGTACTAAAAAATCAGGTTTTAGTGAAAGAGCTCTGATTGTTTCGGATTTTCCAGTAATCTTCTTTGATTTGGCAACACTTTGTTTGGTTTCTGAAGAATGAATAGCTTTGAGTTTAGATATTTTTGAGTAATAGTTTAACACAGAGATACTGTTTTCATTAGCACCACTAATACCAATTCCGTCACATTTTTTGAGTAATGATGAAAATTCTAACGATTTTTCTTTGGGAAAGGACAGATTTTTTTTGATTTCTGGAATTCCTTGATAAAATTCTAAACGACCCAAAATGACTGAACGTAAAGGAATGTCGTTTAGTGTTTTTTTTAGTAAAATAACCCCCTCCAATCCACCTTCTCTAAAATCAACAAAAGTAGTGATGCCTTTTCTAATCATTGAATAACATGTATTCTTCATAAAAACACTCAAATTTTCTTTGGATGTATTTTTCAGAATTTTTGATTTAATACCAAACACAGGATGAATTTTTTCATCAACGGATTGATTTAAAGTAAAATCCTTACCGATAGAATCTCCAATATGTGTATGAGCATTTATGAATCCAGGAATCATTAAGAGTCCTTCACCATCAATAGATTCATCTTTTATATTGGATTTTATTTTTGGTTGAATTGTTTTGAAGATTTTATTTTCAATTCTAACATCAGTATTTGGAATAAAATCTAGTTCTGGTCCCAATAAGACACTGATATTTTTAATTAACATGATAATTCATAAACTTCAGGTTTTTCTTTTCCTGAATCTCGAATTTCTCGTATAGTATCAAGAGATTTCGTGGCTAGTTTTACCGCTTCTCTACCTGTGCGTGCATTACCTATACCACAATTCAAGGAAATTTTATCATTATTTTTAATCATGCCAATAAAACTATGCACAGATTTTTTTGCTTCATCATTTGATATAATCATAAAATTATCACCACCCATAAAGAAGGCAAGAGAATTTTTTTCAAGGAAAAATTTTAACATTTTAGAATACAATTCAAAAATTATTGCAGATATTTCATATGGAGAGTTGATTCGTCTGCTGGAAGTAAGATCATTTACATCGAAATGCATGATTGAAACTTTTGAATCAGACTCTCCATTAATAAAACCAAAAATATTATGTTCAGCATTTAGAACAATTTTATTTTTTTTCCCTTCATATGCCTTTAAATTTGCTTCAAATGGAGAAGAGCCATAACCAATTGAAATTGTTAATCGGATATCAAATAATTTTTCAAGTGTTTTTTGAATTTCAATATGATCTTCTAAGACCAATCCATTTGAAACTACAAAAAACTCATCAGATCTATTGAGAAAAACTATACAATTTTTTTCAGAAAATAACTTTTGTATTTCTTTGTAAAGCGAGGCTTGAAGCATTTGAAGTTCATGTTCTCTATCACTACCTAGTGTTAATGTCCAAGGACCATATCCAGTAATTTTCAAAATGCTGAGTTGAATCATTTTTCAATTCTCTTTAGCTCATTAGAAATTTTTACCACTGCTTCTACGGCACGCTCTGCAACAGGTCTAATTCTGGCATATGCATGTCTTTCCTGCATCCCAGGGCCTGAAATTCCTAAAGAAACAGGTTTTTGGTATTTTAGCGATAATTCTGTAAGGGCTTTAGCTGTAGAGTGAGATATCACTTCATCGTGTTTGGTTTGTCCCTTTATGATAGCACCTAATGTAACTACTGCATCTACATCCTTTTTCTTCAATAATGAATCAACAATTATGGGCATGTCATAAGCTCCAGGAACCATACAGGTATAGGATATTTTCAACTTCAACAAATTTGCTTTTTCTTGTGCTACAGAAAGCATTCTAGATGTCACTTCCTCATTAAACTCCGAAACAACTATAGCAATATTCAAAATTAATGCACCTTAGCGTATTCTAAAAGTTCTTTTCCATCAATTAATGGAATTCCATTTTGTTTTGCAAATTTTTCTGCTTTATCTACTGATAATGCTGTATATGTTTCAGCATCCATCATTTCACATATAGCAGTGACAGGAGTCAGACCTGCGATTTGAGTCAAGTAAACAGACATCTCTGTATGTCCTTGACGTGCTGCTAACAAACCTTTGGATGCAATCAGTAATGGAACATGTCCCGGAGTTTTAAACGATGATGCAAATTTCTTTTGTTTATTTTCAACTTTATAGATTTTAGCCATTTCGCTAATCGTTAATGCCCTGTCTTTATCAGTAATTCCAGTATAAGTTTGATAGTGATTTATTGATAATGAGAAAGTGGGATGATCTCCATAAGGGGCTAATCCCATGATCATTTCTTTATTTGAGATTAATGCATCAGCAAGAATTTCATGCATATATTGTAATTCGAGAGATGTTGCAAAGTTATTATCAATTGCAATACATAATAATCCACCTGCATGTTGACGCATTCTAGCAACATGTTCAGGAGTAATGAATTCTGCAGCTACCACCATGTCAATTTCATTTTCTCTACCAGCTGAATCAAACAATAAAACGAATTCTCCACGTTTTAAAGATTGTAATGCAGATTCAAGGGACATATAAAAAATCTTTTTAATCTAATTATAAAGTTTACTAAAAAATTGGTAATTACCACTAAAATTGTAGTAGATTGGCTTTATTTTAGAATGTATTTCCCAAGAATGTCGGTTTCAATATTAACTTTATCACCCACTTTCTTGGTATGAAAATTTGTGACTTCCATAGTATGAGGAATCAATGAAACTGAAGCAAGAGTATTTTTCACATCAACAAGAGTCAAGCTAATACCGTCTATTGCAATGGAACCTTTTTTCACCACGTATTTTGATAGTTCTTTTGGAATTTCAAACCAAACTTGAACCTCTTTTGGTTTTTGTAGGATTTTTTTGATGATTGCTACTCCATCTACATGACCTAAAACAAAATGACCTTCTAATCTCTCACCAGCCTTTAAACTTCGTTCAACATTTACAATTCCACCTACTTTTAAATTTCCAAGATCAGTTTTTTTTGTTGTTTCTTCAATCATTTCAAAAATACAACTTGATTTAGAAAGTTTTGTGGCAGTAAGACAAACTCCATTTAGTGCAACACTTTGTCCAATTTTTAATCCCTTTGCATGTTTACCTAAATTTACAGTCATTTGAATAGCACTTCTATTTTTTGTATTTTTTGAAATTTTTTCTACCTTACCAATACCCTCAACAATTCCGGTAAACATTAAATTAATTACAGATAATATGTATAAAATTCTTCAGATTATTCAGTGTTAATTTTTTTGAATTCATCTTCACAAAACTGGTGAAAAACAGAACATCTGTTTTCTTTAGCATCATTTTTGATTTTTTCCATATCTTTGTTAAGAATACCCTGAGCAGCTAAAAATGCATCATCTTTCATATCTAATTTTTCATATAATCGAGATTTAGCCAACGATAGTTCTTTTAATGTAGGATCAACAGTTTGGGCTTTGTCATAATAAATGATTGAATGTCTGTAATTCCCTAGATGGCTAAGAGATATGGCTTTGTTCATTAAAGCCGTTACATCCGTAGGATCTATCAAAAGAGTTGTGTCATAGCATTCAAGGGCTTCTTGATGACGATCTAATTCATTTAAGGATAATCCCATACTGTTTATTGTCCAGATATCTTTTGGATTAACTGAAAGTATTTGTTTACACAATTCTAATACTTGTTCATATTGTTTTAGACTTTCAAGAGCATAAATCTTATTTTTAAGAGCATATGTATCAGAATGTTTTATTTTTAAAACTTGATCACAATAAACAATTACTTCATCATATTTTTTTAAATAAATCAAAGCCAATGAGATGTTCTGTAATGCAACCATATCATTAGGGGTTTTTTCTAACAATTTTTTGCAATAGTTATACATGTCCTCATATTTTGCCGCATTAAACATCCTAGTAATTACATTTGAGGGATCAAGTAGATCAACCATTTTACCGCAACCTAATTAGAAATTATCGTACCTTAATCTATTTGGGTTGAAAGTTGAAAATGAATCAGATTTATTTTAAAACTTTACGAAGCATTTCGTTTAACACCTTAGAATAGCTATATGATGACTGTTCTTGTTGAATCAGTTTTGCTTGTCGTAATCTAAGTTTCTTATCAAGATCCTCATCAATCATGATTGTAACACGTTTACTCATTTGTATCACAATATCTTATGAAGTTTACAATATAACATTATATGAAAAGTTCCAAAAATGGGAAAAATCAACCCTTAATAATTGAGATAACTTGATCCATTTTGAATGGCTTTTGAATAAGAGGAATGTTTAGCTTTTCTAATTTTTCTTCAGTTACAAAACTTGCATCTGCAGTGACAGCAATTACACGTGCTTTTGGATTAATATTCTGAATTTTTTTGATAGCATAAAATCCACTTCCATTTGGCATGTTTAGATCAATGAGTACAACATCAGGTTTAGTTTCTTTGAATAATTTAACAGCAGAAACTCCATCGAAACCATTACCAATTACATTGATACCATGTTCTTCAAGAAATTCACTGAATAATCTGACTGTGTCCTCATCATCATCTATTACTATTACTGATTTGGACATACTAGACAAGCATATAGAGCAGTGCTTTAATATTTTCTATTATTTCATTTATTACATGGGTGGTATTGATAGACTAATTGCATCTGCATTATCATCAGAAATTAAAAAACAACTTCCATTGTATGAATCAAGCACCTAGATGTACTTTGCCATCTCAGACAATATGTTCTGACCCCTAATCCTCCAGGTCTCAAAACACGTAAGAAATACTGAGAGCATTCTCATTCCTGCATTGCTTTTTGCCTGACCTCGCACATTTCTCTGCATCACACATTTTCTAATGGAGCATTCAGTATTATTGTTAGTTGAGGGAACGCCAGGATATATCACAAATGTAAACAAACTATTCTGTGCTATCTTGAGTTTGTTTCCAAATGATCCCATGGCATCATCCCCATCCAGGTACCGTTCTATGATGCCATCAACTTTTCCTGACAGATAATTTGCATATGCGATGCGTTGTGTTTTTTCATGATGTAATTTTGAA
>PFRJ01000009.1 GCA_002788515.1 Nitrosopumilales archaeon CG_4_9_14_0_2_um_filter_34_16
TTTTTTTGTTATATACTAACTCTAAAATTTGACCAGTATTCCATTTTTGATCCTCAATAATTTTAGGATCAATAATTGCTCTACCTTTTCCAACATGTTGTTGTGGAATTTCATCTATTTTTAAAATAATTTCACTCATATTTTTATCTCAAAAAAGTTGAGAGGTTATTCAACCTCCACCTTTTTGCCTTTTGGTTTTTCTTCTTCAACTAACTTGAAAGTTATTTGAAGAATTCCATTTGTGTATGAAGCTTTTGCAGAGTTCTCATCTACTTTGTGTTGTATAGGAACTTTTACATGATATTTTTTATTATCACGTTCTGCTGAAAGATTAACTGTCTTGTTTTCAACAAGAATTTTGACATCAGTTTTTTCAACTCCAGGCATTTCAGCTACGAGTTTTACCACCTTTTCTTTTTCGTCAACAATTGTGTCAACTAGTGGTTCTCGTGTATCAGAAGTTGGAAGTAAACCAGGTTTAACGTTTCCATACTCCTTTACAATAGGTTTTCCATCTGGACCAACAGTCATTGTATAACCGTAATAATATGGACCAAGTGCAGAACCTCCCTTGAATTCCTCAAGAATGTCATCTATGTCGAAAAAAGAGTTTGACATTCGCTTGAAGATTCTATCAAATTCGCTATCAAAGAACATTGTCATATTCACCTATCATATGTAATAGGTATGACATTATATAAAGATTATGAATAATTATGTTAATTTTTACATAATCCTATTATAACTGACACAGTATAATAGTCTTAATGAGACTTGCAAGTATGTCTATTCCTGAAGTTGTAAGGGAGATCATTACTAGAAATCGTTCAATTTATGATTGCATGAAAATGGATTTGATAAACTATACAGCATTAGCTGTAAAGATTCAGCCTGAAATAGAAAGGATTTTGGGAAATTCTGTCAATCTCAATACTGTAGTAGTTGCGATCAAAAGATTTGCTGATTCATTTGAAATTAAAGATCAAGTCAAAGAGGAATCAGTTTTGAAAAATGCAAGGTTGTCTTTAACAGATGGAATTATGGACATTAGATTTTCTATAAAGGATTCAAATGAAATGGATCCAATGGTAATTTTAGATAAATTTTCCAAGATTACTAGTAACTATGAATTTTTTAGAGTGTCTGATTCGTTTAGATTTCTTACTGAAGATATGGAAGACATTAGACAGATATTCAGTAGTATTTCAGAACGAGATGATCTATTTAGCACTGGTCTTGCAAAGATTAGAATTTCAATACCTACCTCCCAAAATCAATCAGATGTAGTATCCTATGTTGCTGAAGTATTACATGCAAATGGAATTGAATTAGTTAACGCATTTTTCAGTCAGGATAATATCATTATAATTTTAAATGAAAAGGATTCATCAAGGGCATATGATATTTTACATTCAGATATTATGAGAACCTAAGGATGTTAGTGAAAGTTATTCTTATAGCATATATTCACCCAGTTTGTTGAAAGGACACGTTTGGCGCGAAATAAGAAAAAAATTGTGATTCTAGGAGGTGGTTTTGCAGGGGTAGAATGTGCTAGGCAACTAGAATCAAAATTTGGAAATGATTCTGAGATCGAAATAGTAATGGTAAGTGAGGATAATTTTCTATTATTTACGCCAATGTTACCCCAGGTAGCATCTGGAATGCTAGAAACTAGGCATATTGTTTTGCCCATTAGAACTATTTGTAAAAAAACAAAATTCTATGAAGGAAGAATCAAAAATATCGATCCTTGGGGAAAATTAGTAACATTATGGGGAACTGGAGAGAAGAGAGGCATTTCAATACATTATGATTTTTTAATTATTGCACTTGGTAGTGAAACTAACTTTTTTGGAATGGCTGACGTTGAAAAAAATGCTTACACTATGAAGACACTCAACGATGCCGTTATGTTAAGAAATAGAGTTATCGATATGTTAGAACAAGCAGAAAATGAAACCAATCCTATTCTTCGTAAAAGCTTTCTGAATTTTGTTGTAGTAGGAGGCGGTTTTGCAGGAATTGAAACTGCAGGTGAATTAATGGATCTACTTTTAGATGCAAGAAAACACTATCCTACAATTCACAAAGAAGATCTCAAAGTAATTGTTTTAGAAGCATTAGGAATGATTTTACCAGGATTTAATAAAAAACTTGCAGATTTTGCTAAAGACAAAATGATAGAAAGAGGAATTGACATTAGACTAAAAACGGCAGTAACTAGTTTTGACGGAAACGAAGTAACTATAAAATCACTTGATGAAAACCAAAAAAATCCTATTGATGAATCAAAAATTGATTCAATAATTACAAAAACTTTGATTTGGACTGCAGGCGTTACCCCAGTTAACACAATTAAGAGATCAATGTTCAAAACGGATAAAGGAAAAGTCATAGTAAATGATTATCTTGAGGTTTCAGAGTTTCCTGGAGTATTTGCAATTGGGGATTGTGCATTACACATAGATCCTTTAACACAAAGACCAATACCACCAACTGCACAAATTGCTGAGGCGCAAGCAAAAATTGCAGCTAAAAATCTAATAGCGTTAATTAAAAATTCTGAGAAAGAAAAATTTGTTTATCATTCAAAAGGACAGATGGCAATTATTGGAAAAAGATCAGGGATTGCTACATTTTTGGGAATGAATATTTCTGGATTTTGGGCATGGTTAATTTGGAGAAATGTATATCTTTCAAAAATTACAACGTTTGAGAAAAAAACACGTATATTTTTAGATTGGACAATAGACATGTTTTTCGATAGAGATGTCTCAAGACTAAAACTAATGAAACGTGAGACTGAAAAAGAATACAAATTGCTTGACGAGGTTGATGATGTTTGGTAATTATTTTCGAATTTTATAGATGATTATTGCCGGTACTGCAAAATACATTCCAACATTCATCAAAATTATTCCAATTCCATAAGATAACATATCTGTTTCAGAATTAATATCAACAAAATTCAGAATAGATAATGATGATAACATTGGAGTAATTGAGATTTTTACTGCTTCTTTAAAAATAGGATTTTCACGCTCTAAATCAGCTATAATTGGAGAGAATGAGTAATAAAATTGGTTAAATCCACTCATAAAAGCAGTTCCAGATTCAGTTGACAAAATTGTATTATCTCGGATCTCTCTTAGTTGTTGTACTTGTGGCGCAAGTTCCGAACCAAATGTGGCAGTAGCAATCAAACAGCCGCCGCCCTCAGTTGACGTATCATTTGGTTTATTCTTAGATAAGATTTCAAAAGAATC
Organism: Nitrosopumilales archaeon CG_4_9_14_0_2_um_filter_34_16; assembly: GCA_002788515.1. GTDB lineage: Archaea > Thermoproteota > Nitrososphaeria > Nitrososphaerales > Nitrosopumilaceae > Nitrosopumilus. The sequence goes on from PFRJ01000009.1 coordinate 3,270, forward strand.
AAGTGTTTCTTCAAATCTTGGTAGTTGTGAATTAAAATCTCCTAATCCGTTGCTATATGCAAGAGTATAGAATTTTTCAGTATCATAAATCATAACTTCTTTGAATCTGACATTGAAATTTTCTCCATTTGATGAAAAGTATCCTTGAGCATCAGTTACATATGCTTCATAACCATTAACAGATGTTTTTTCTTGTGAACTAATCTTAAGATTTCCTGCTTCAACTACAGGTTTTAGTGTTTCGAGTTTTTCAGAAATAAGATCATCTAATGTTCTTTGACCAGTTTCTTGTACTGTTAAAGAGATTACAGGGTTCATTATTCCTGTTTTTGGTCCAACTGCAACTACATCAGGAGAATTGAAATCTGTTTTATTAGGTGTTTGTAACAACCAACCTTCAGGTACACTAAACCCAATTTCATGTTCTGGACTTTCATATTTTTGATTACCTAGAGATGTGATTGTTGGTGATTCAGTACGCTCAGGTTCTTGCAATTCAAGAAGATTTGGAATTTCAGAACGATTAACTACTGTAGCTTTTGTAATTCTGACTTGTTCAGGATCTACTGGATTGTCTTTAACACCTTTGTTTTTTGTATCCACTGATGCAATTTTATCAAGTGTTACAAAACTTTCTTCAGTTACAATTCTACCAAATACAGTGTATTGTTCATCAAGAAAATTAGAATCACCATGTACAATAAAAAATTGAGATCCTCCGCTGTTAGGATCTTGTGATCGTGCCATTGAAACAATTCCACGATTATGCTTAATCGTGTTAAATTCTGCATTTACATTTGTACTTGGACCACCAGTCCCCCAAGTATTTGGATCTCCATTAATCGTATTTGGATCTCCTCCTTGAATCATAAATCCAGGTATAATTCGATGAAAAAGTACTCCATCATAAAATCCTGATTCAGTTAAATTTATGAAATTAGCAACATGATTTGGAGCATCATCAGGGAAAAATTCTATTACCAAATCTCCAAGATTTGTTTCTAACACAACTAATTTATCATCATATTGAGCAAATGAATAATTTCCAAAACTAACCAAAACCAATGAGGCAATTACAGCTAGTATTATTTTATTCAATAATTTTTCTCTAGAATAGTTACTTAAAAGCTAATTGTATTAGTTTTTAACAAAGTCAATTAAAACAACCAATATGCAACCTGATGAAAAGATTCAGGCACATTTAGTTTCAGTGTGGAGAGAATCTAAAAAATTCTTTTCTATTGGTGGAAAAGAAGGCATGTTGGTATTAACTGACAAACACTTGATGTTTATACATAAAACAGAATCTAAAATAAATTGGTGGAAGGCAATTACACAAAGACAAGTAGTTAATTTCCTTAAATCAAAAAATACAATGATTCGCCATGATGGTTACGATGAAGAAGATTTAATGAATGATATGGAAGATGATAGAAATATAGAATTGTCATTTAATGATATTTCCAGTATTAGTCATATCGAAAAGGATTGGGGAAGTTCATTACAATTAGAGTATCAAAAAGACGGAAAAGAAGAAAAATTTCAATATTCAATAGCCCAAAATTGGGTAAAATATCCTGCAAAAGAGCCTACAAAATACATGAAAGTGGATTGGGAGCCTTTTGTGCAATATATTAAAGACAGACAAAACTTTACGAAGTAAAATTGGGAAAAGTTTTCGCTGTAGGTGTTGGACCTGGTTCTCCAAAATATGTAACAGAAATTGTAAAAGAAATTATCCAGAATTGTGATATCATAATTGGTTACAAATACACACTCAAAACAATTGAAGATTTGATTAAAGGAAAAGAGATCTATGAGATTACTATGAACAATCAAGAAGAGTCTTATCAAAAAATTCTTCCAGAACTTGGTACCAGAACACTAGTAATTCCTTTTACTGGTGATGTGAATTTTTCAGAATCAGAAGTTGTTGATAGATTAATAGAAATTTTTGGTGAGGTGGAGATCATTCCTGGGATAAGTTCAATTCAAGTTGCTGCATCAAGAGCAAAAGTACCTCTTGATAAGTCTAAAACAATTACAATGCATGTTACAACACCAATTGAAGATAAAAAATTAGAACTACAAAAAGCATTGGTTGATGGTTTTAGTGTGATTTTGGTACCAAGGCCTTGGCCAAAACAACCAGACAAACATTTCATGCCATCTGAAATAGCAGTGTATCTTCGTGAGAATAATTTTGACACATCTAAGATGAAAGTTCATGTTTTTGAGGCAATAACTACTGAAAATGAAACAAGTTTTATGGGTACTGTAAAAGATTTGGAAGGGAAAGAATTTTCTGATTTATCTGTAATGGTGTTTAACCAAGCAAGTCTTGATTCATACATGAATTATAGATGGCAGTGGGAAAACTAGTTGCCTGGATTTTGTCCTTGACCTAAAACCAGACTATTTGTATTTGGAAATACATAAACTACAATTTTCATCCATGGGTAATCAGGATCATATAATCTATAAAATCCTGCATCATCAAATGTTATCATAACTGATGCTCCTGGTTTAATCACATCAGTTGAAATTTTTCCATCAGGAGTAAATGGATTATGTCGATCATTGTAGTTTTCTATTCCACTGATAAGAGTGTGAGATGCTAGATCGTCATTTATTATTGTAATAGTAGTATTGGGTTCAATTGAAACTCTATCATGTGAAAAAAATCCTAATCTTGTTGAACTTGATTGTTGTCCAGGAGCCGCATCAGGGTTAATTCCTTTAGTAGAGGAATATTTTAGAATGTGAATTGAAGAAGCATCAGGAGTTGTGGATTTTGTGGAAACTGAATCAAGTTTAGATAATGTTGATAATTTTGTTGTGTAAATTACTTTGAATGTATCATCAGGAGTTGTAATTCTACCTGTAAAACCATAAACTGCAGCATCTTTACTTTCACTGACTAGTCTTCCAAAAAAACTAATTGAAGTATCAAATCCATTTGTACTTTCAACATCTCCATTAATTCTAACATAACGGCCTTCACGTAAGAAACTTCCTTCTAAATTAGAAATTATGAATTCTTCTTCACCTAACGTAATAAAACCATCTTCTGTTAGAAACTTAATCATGCTTCCTTGTTTGTTCTGAGAATATACACCAATATCGATTTCAGATGTTACAATAAGTTCCTCAGTTACAGCAAATCCAGAACCTTCTAAAAGATATGCTTGATTCTCAGAAATTTCAGCAAATGATTCATTAGCAAAATATCCTGATGAAGCAACAAATAATGCTAATAGAATAATACTTGTTCTCATGCTTAATTACTCCTCGAATTTGGTTTATAATTTACTACTGAATTATTTTAGACTGAATAGGCAAATTCGTAGGCGAGGCTTGAAATTAAAATCCAGGCATATCCATTAACCCTTCTTTTTGAGCCAATTCTATCATGTAAAATTCAAGATAGCCACCTGCTAAAAGAAGACCCACTACAATTCCAATTTCAATCATCGTTGGTTTGATAAGTGGTATCAAATCCATCTTCTTGCTAATTGCTCTAATCAAAATAAAACTTCTAGAAATTCCAAAAGAATATGCAACTAACTCCATCAACCCAAATGGAGATAAGAAAAGAATCGAAAGTGGTGGAACATTACCTAATTGAGGCGCAGTAACACCAATGGAGGCAAAAGCAAATCCTGTTGACCAAGCAGCAAAAAGTCCCCATGCAACTCCAAACCCAGGAATAAACATCGGTAATGCAATAGTTGTGTTATGAAGAAATATTCCAAACGCGTCTATGTCTAAAACAAGTTCTTTAAATTCTGCCATGAAGGCATTTGCTTCTTCTTCACTAACCGTAGACATTGAACCGATTTGGTATGAAACTGCAAAAAGTCCCAAGAATACAAAAAAAATAATTACCCTTATTTTATTCACATTAATGTTCCTCACGAACATTATTTGAGGGTTGGTGTAGGCGCAGATTTAATTAAACCAAATTATATTTTTTGATATGAAAAAGGAACTCTCATTTGCATTAAACTATGCATTAAACAAAGGGTTCCAAATTCATCCAGATGCTTTTAAAATATTAGAAAATATTGATGTGGGAAAATTAGAGAAGATTATAAGAGAAATTGTAAGAGAAAAGACAAAGCAAAAATTATTTCAAATTAATCAAGATGATTTAGAAACATATCTTGGGATTAAAGATGACCCAACAATACAAAGTAACGTCAAAGTATTATCTGAGCCTACTAACAAGATAACATCTGGGGAGGGTGTTAAAGGATATAATGCATTATTTTCTAGCAGGTTTAACAAACTTAAACGAATAATTTCAGATAGACCAGAATCAAAATTATTAAAATCTGCTGCTTCTATAAAAAATGCAAAGATTGAAGAGGACACATATGTCTGCGGTCTTGTTACTGAAAGAAATTCTGAGAGAAACATAACAAAAATAGTATTAGAAGATCCATCAGGCTCATTTGAGGGCATTATTTTTGATGAGGAATTGCAAAAAACAGCAGGGACTCTGCTAATTGACCAGTTTGTAATGGCCAGAGTAGGTTCATCAAAAAATTCAGGGTATATTATCAAAGATCTAATTCTTCCTGATATCCCAGAACAAGCCAAAAATAAATCAGAAACTGAGGCATATGCAGTTTTTCTATCTGATCTACACATAGGGAGTAAATATTTCATGGAAGAGGAACTTACAGAATTTGTATTATGGCTATCTAGCCCAGATCCAGTTGCAAGAAAAATTCGTTTTGTATTAATTGGTGGAGATGTGGTTGATGGGGTTGGAATATATCCAAACCAGAATAAAGAATTGGTTTGTCAGACCATACAAGAGCAATTAAAAAAAGCAGAGGACTTGATTGATAAAATTCCAAAAAATGTAAAGATCATCATAATGCCTGGAAATCACGATCCAGGAAGAAGAGCTCTACCACAACCAGCCATACCAAAAAAATACAATTCAGGTTTGTGGGAAAGAGATAATGTGATAATGGTTGGAAATCCGGCCGTAGTTTCATTAAATGGGGTCAAGGTGACAATGTTTCATGGACAAAGCATAGATGATATTGTAAAGACAACACCAGGCTTAAGCTATGATCACCCAACTAATGTGATGAAACATCTACTTAGAGCAAGACATCTTAGTCCAATTTATGGTAGTCAGACACCTATTGCTCCTGAAATGGAGGATCTTTTGGTAATTGAAGATATTCCAGACATTTTTCATGTAGGGCATGTTCATAGAGCACAATTGGATATGTACAAGGGAATTTTATTGGTTAATTCTGGTTCATGGCAGAAACAAACACCTTTTCAGGCTAGTGTAGGAATGACTCCAAATCCAGGAATAGCAATCATGGTAAATCTAAAAACTTTTCAAGTTTATCATCAAAATTATAGTTCAAATTTAGATAATGTCTTGCAAAGTTAATTCGTCTTTGAATGATTTTTTTATCATTTCTGATGAGATTGTAAGTTTGTATTTCTTTGTTCTGCCATGGATTCCTTGATGAATTAATCTTCCAGAGATAATTCCAGACAATTCAATTTCGCTAAGCATTTGTGTGATTCTTCTTTGGGTAAGCTCATCTTTTCCTACTGCCTTACAGAGGTTTTTGTATGAAGAGTAAATCTCGCCAGTTGAAGAACCATTTGCTTTCATTATTGCAATAAGTACGAGTTTCTCGTGTAGTGGAAATGATTTAAGTGAGGTTTCTTCTTTATTTTCTTCAATTTTTTGAGATGCTTCTCTAACATGATCAGTTGTAACTTTATCTGATTGTTGTCGTTCAGCAATTTCGCCTGCTACACGAATCAGGTCAATTGCTCTACGTGCGTCGCCATGTTCTCCTCCCGCAAGGGCTGCACAGAGATTTAGGGCAGGATCATCTACTGAGTCCTTAACGAAAGATTCGTTGATTCTCTCTTCAAGTATTTTTTTAATTTGTTCAACATTATAATTTGTAAAGACAATTTCTTCTTCACCTAGACTACTAATTACTCTAGGATCGAGTTTTTCTTTAAACGTAAGATCATTTGAAATTCCCACCAAAGTCAACGAACCTTGTTTTAGACGCTCATTTGCTCTAGTTAATTGATATAGAATGTCTTTACCTGTTTTTGCTACTAATTGAGCTAGATAGTCTATCTCATCTATCACTATAATGACATTGAGTTTTTCTTCGTCGATTTTGTTTAATATTCTCTTAAAAACCTCACTTGTTGCCAAACCAGTCGTGGGTAATTCCTTCTCATTTAGGTCTAATTGCCTACCTATACTGACTAATAATCCATAAAGGGTAGTCTCATCTTTTGAGTTGGAATATACTAGTTTAATTGAGAAATTTGATTTTTCGACTCTCTCTTGAATTTTTGACAGTATTTTTTTTACTACTAATGTTTTACCTGTTCCAGGTTTTCCATAAACTAGAAGATTAGATGGTCTTGATTTTTTTAGAATGGGTAATAATGATTGAGTAACTTGTTCTTGTTCGGAATCTCTATGTAAGATAATATTTGGAATGTAAGTAAAATGAAGAATATCTCTGTTTTTAATAATTGATTTTCCAGACTCAGCTGCATCAAGTAATCTATCTATTGGATCTGACATACTCACACACCTTCATTTCTTCTCAATACTAACACAACCATATCTGAATTAAGAGAGTATAGTATAGAATAATAATTGTAGTTTAGTTTGTAATTAATTATTTTTAGTTAGATTTAGATTTTCTTTTTAAAAAAAAATTAAAAAAAACATAGAGTGGAAATATTGGTGTGTGGGTTAATCCTAGTTTAGGTGAAGTTAACAATTTGTTAAAGTCATGTTAAGAAATTACCCTAAAAACCCTGTTTTGACCCCTTTATTTCCATTCCAGGCGTTAAGATTGGTGTTAACACTGTTAATATCTCAAAATAACCCCATAATTTCCACTCCAGGCATGATATTTTCCAAATCTCTATTAAAATTAAAAAAATAATTGTTAATAACAAAAAATACCCTAGGCGTATCCTAGGCAGTCAATGTTAACAAACCAGTTAGTTAACAAATATTCTTGGATCATTTGAATTGTTAACCCCTGATCCTTTAGATCTTAAAGATGGCTAAGAAACGTATTCGAATAGATATGGAAGATTCAGACGGTGCCCGTTATGATATCAAATTAGAGGGTAATGTTACAAGAGAAAAAGTCCTAAAAATATTTGAAATGATGGATTTGATGAATATTGAAGAAGAACAAGAACCCACAAACATGGATTCAATAGGTTCTAAAATTTGGCATATTGTAGATAAGTTCTTCCCTATGGGCAAATTCACTTCCACTAATATTCTTGAAAAATATGAAGATGAATACAATGAGCCTGTAAAACTTAGTATAATTTCCACATATTTGTCACGATTTTCTACTAAAGGTAGAATAGATAGGGCTAGAACTGGCAGAGAATGGACGTATCAGGCCATAAAGGTAGGGCAAAAACAACAATAATCTATTAAGAAATGGTAACTTTTCTTATCAATAACCTATCTTTTCCAAGAATTACTTTAACATATTCACCTTTTTGAAAATCCATATATTTTCTAAATTGTTTAGGAATTGAAATTGTCCCTGCTGAGGTGATTTTAACCAACACTTCATTCTCTTGAACTGACATATTATTATTATAATTTAATAATATATATAATTTAATAAATTATATAATTAATTAATTAATATAAAATACTCATGTTTTAGAATAAAACACGTGTAAAATAATTCTAAAAACACCTAAAATTTTCTTATGTTACTGTAGAACTAGTTTGAATTTGCTCTACCTTATTTAATCCCTTTTCAGTTATTGAATAAGTATATGGTTTAGAATCAGTATTTCTTTGAACATAACCCTCTTCAAACAACTTTTTCATTAGTCGTGAGGTATGTTCTCTACTCTTCTTTAATGTGATTTGTATGTCACGTGATGTCATAGCTTTGCTTGTGATGAGATGCAATACATAATCGATTGGGTTTATGTGTTCAATATTAAATGTATTAGGCATAGAAATAGGCTTTTCAGGAACAACTTCATGTACTACAGTTTGTTCAACCTGCTTCTCTTTACCCTCATTCTTAGCCAATTTCTCTAGAAATTGTTTCAATTCTAGATTAGGATCTTCTATTTTTTGTTCAATTCCTTGAATTTCTAAAGCATCTAGGCGTATTTTCATATCAATTAACTGTCTTTCATAATATTCTAGACGTTCAGCTTGTGATGCATCAAACACTTCACTTCTAGTTTTCATAAATGGACGTATTTTGAAGTATAGATACAATCCAACCAAACCACCTATGAATGCTAAAATCACACTTAAAATTACCTCGGGCTCAGGGATCTCTACTAACATCACAAACTTTACGCCTATGTTGTGATTTATCGTGATTGAACAATATTATTTCACACTTTAGATTAACAATCTCACATATGTTATCACAACAAACTCAATGAATAACAAACTACAAACATCACAAGCATCACATATTACATGCCTGACGAATGAGCCTGTCTATCACACTAATCACTTCATCTTCTCTTTCAGGAAATATATCACTCTCGTTTATCACACTAATTTGTTCTGAAAGTTTGGATATCACGTCAATATCATCAGGTAAAAGTATGCCTAGACCACGAAAAAGTATGATTGAATAGAATAATCCAATTAATTTCTCTTTAGATTGTTTAACTTGCCTGTAGTACGCACCTTTTGTTATGGTAAAATCAACTTCAAGAAGATTCTTTTGATTTAAAATAATTTCAATTTGTCGCTCTGTAAACAGTGATTTTTTGATAATTTTACGAATAATATTGTTAAAATTAGATTCTTCTAACTTATCCATAGCTATACAAATCTGTATTCTACATCCCAATTAAACTTTAAAGAGACATACACAATCCTTCATTATGGCTGGAAACAAAGTTGAAACATTCCTAAAATCAGAATTAAAAAAGAAAAGTGCATTGTTGTTTGTGTTAATTGATTCAGAAGTATCAAACTTAGAGGCATCAAGCAAGCTTGCTAAAGATGTTGAAAAGATAGGAGCCTCTGCAATCTTAGTCGGAGGCTCGTCAGCTACTGATCAGATTGAGATGGCTCAGGTAGTAAAAGGCATTAAGAAAGATCTTAAAATTCCAATTATATTATTTCCAGGTAATGTTACAGGTGTTGTACCTGATGCTGATGCAATTCTGTTTAGCTCTTTAATGAACTCAGAAAATCCATATTTTATCACTCAGGCACAGGCTTTAGGTGCCCCAAGCGTTCTTAAATTTGGATTAGAACCTCTACCAACTGCTTATTTGGTGATTGGGGAAGGAACATCTGCTTGGTTTGTTGGTTCTGCTAGAGGAATTCCATTTGAAAAACCAAAAATTGCTGCTGCATATGCTTTAGCAGCACAATTTCTAGGAATGAGATTCGTGTATTTGGAAGCAGGTTCAGGGGCAAAAACCAATGTTACTCCAGAAATGGTTCAAACTGTTAGACGTGCATTTAATGGATTTCTTATAGTAGGGGGGGGAATTAAAGATGTAAAGACTGCTCAATCTTTAGTCAAAGCAGGCGCTGACGCTTTGGTCATTGGAACTTTCTTAGAAAAGGGTGGAAGTATCAAAAAACTCCAAGAAATAGCAAAAGTAATTCAAAGAAGCAAGTAATAGACCATATATCATGTCTGAAAACGATGCAATTTCTAGAATTAGTCATATTGCAATGCCTGATTATTATCTTGATTACTATTCTAATCTCTCAACTGACACATATTCAATATTTGAGCACGCAGCATTTGCAAAATCAAGTCTAGTGGATTCTTCTGGTATAATTGAACCAAAAATTGCATTTGATTTGGCTGATCGAGTTGCAAAAATGCACGAAATCGATATTGCTGATCATTTAAGAGAGATTTTAAAGATTAATGGAAAAGAGCTTTCAGCATTAATCTTGGCAAAAGAAATTGCCTTGGGGAAGTATTCTCTTCCTGATGCCTCCTTGGAAACCAAATTAGATCTTGCAGTTAGGGTGGGTCTGGCAATTATTACAGAAGGAGTTACTATTGCACCACTCCAAGGTATTAGTGAAGTAAAAATTAAGAAAAATAAAGATGGTACAGAATATCTTTCGGTATCTATTGCAGGACCAATGCGTTCAGCAGGTGGAACAGAATCTGCAGTAACCTTACTAATAGCAGATCATGTAAGAAAAATTGCGGGTTTATCAAAATTTCAAGCCAATTCGTTTGATGACGAAACAGGTAGATTTGTTGAGGAATTACGAATTTATGAAAGAGAGGCCAGTAGTTTTCAATTTCACATATTAGATGAAGATATTGAACATGTCATCGCTAATCTTCCAGTTGAATTAGCTGGAGTAGACACAGATCCATTTGAGGTTGTAAATCACAAATCAATGGTTCGTATTCAAACTGATAGAGTTAGAGGCGGAGCCTTACGTGTTTTAAACGACGGATTGATTGGGAGATCCAAAAAACTCCTTAAAAGAATCGAATTGTATAATCTTGATGGTTGGGAATGGCTCAATGATCTTAAAGGAGCAGTCCAAACTGGTGATAATCAAGAAGACGCTGCTGCCAAAAGAATGCGTGAAGTAATTACAGGCAGATCAGTCCTGTCTATGCCTAACAAATTGGGTGGGTTTCGATTAAGGTACGGAAGAGCATGCAATACTGGATTTGCAGCAGTTGGGATACATCCAGTAGTTGCTGAAATTCTTGATCATACAATAGCTGTGGGAACCCAAATCAAAATTGATATTCCAGGTAAAGGGGCAACTGTGGCCTTTGTTGATTCAATTGATACTCCAACAGTACGTCTGAATAATGGTAATGTAGTAAAAATTCGAGACGTTAAACATGGATTAGAAATTAAAAATAATATAGAAAAAATATTGCATTTGGGCGATATTCTGATCTCATTTGGAGATTTTCTTGAAAACAATGCTCAATTGATACCTTCAGGATATGTTGAAGAATTTTGGCTAGAAGAATTAAAACAAAAACTCCACAAGTCAGAAAATCAATATTTGAATCAATTTTTGAGTAGGATCCCTACAATTGATGAAGCATTAAAAATTTCACTTGATTTTAAAATCCCACTGCATCCCACTTATTTGTATTTCTGGGATAAAATATCCTCAGAAGATCTTGTTAAACTTTTAGAACCAAATAAAATTCACGAAGAGTATATTGAATACTCAACCCAAATCAAAAAAATACTTGAAAATTTAGGAACTCCACATAAAATTGAAAATGATAAAATAATTTTAGAACATCTAGAGGCAAAAATATTCTTCAATCTGTTATTTAGAGAAAAACCAACCATCAATGATTTATCTGTTCCAAAAATTTTAACAAAATCATCTAGAATTCAAATCAATAATAAATTCTCAACAAGCATTGGAGTTAGAATAGGGAGACCTGAAAAGGCTGCCGCCAGACAAATGAAACCTCCAACACACGTACTATTCCCAATTAGTGATAAAGGAGGACCAACCAGAGATCTTCTTAAAGCATCCAGAAACGAGCATTTCTTTGCTAATATTTTTAATCGTCATTGCACTCAATGCAACCAACCTTCTATTGGCATAAAATGTTCTATGTGTGGTAACAAGACATCAATTACTTACAGATGCACTAACTGTCGAGACACACTCAATGAACCATTTTGTGATAAATGTAAGCGTAAAGCCCCATCATATTCACATAAAGAATTTCCATTAAAAACAAGATTACTTTTAGCTCAAGAAAAGATGGGACTTAGAGCAAAGGAACCATTCAAAGGAGTAAAGGAATTAATCAATCAGGATAAAATTGCAGAACCTCTTGAAAAGGGTCTCGCAAGACAAAGCTTTGGTTTAACTACCTTCAAAGACGGAACTGTAAGATTTGACGCAACAAATTCTCCGTTAACTCAATTCAAACCATCATGGATTGGTACATCTATTGAAAAACTACGAACTCTTGGATATTCTCATGACATAGATGGAAATCCACTTGAATCTTTAGATCAAGTAGTTGAACTTCGTATGCAAGATGTGGTTATTCCATATGAAAGTGGGAATTATCTTGTTTCTATCTGCAAATACGTAGATGTTCTTTTAGAAAAATTCTATGGCAAGTCATCATTTTACAACGTAAAAAACTCTAAAGATCTTATTGGACATCTAATAATTGGTTTAGCTCCTCACACCTCTGTTGGAATAGTTGGACGAATTATTGGATACACTGAAACTCATGTTTGTTTTGCAACACCAAATTGGCATTCTGCTAAAAGAAGAGACGCTGATGGGGATGCTGATTCTATAATGCTTTTGATGGACAGTCTACTAAATTTCTCAAGACAGTTTTTGTCAGACAGAATAGGCGGATTAATGGATGCACCATTACTTATTCAACCCCTTGTTTTACCACACGAGTCCCAACCTCAAGCACATAATCTTGAAGTTACAAAAATTTTACCCTTAGAATTTTTTGAATCAACATTCAAAGAGGTTGAAGCATCAGACATAACATCTATAGAGATTATTAAATCTCGTTTAGAAACTGAAAGACAATTTTACGATTATTACTTTACACATTCGACATCATCTCTAACTACTTCAAAATCACGTAGTGCATATTCTACTCTTGGTTCTATGCTTGACAAATTTGATATGCAGGTTAAAAATGCTGAATTGATTGATGCTGTAGATACTTCAGAAATTGTTTCAAACGTAATTTCAACACATCTTGTTCCTGATATTATGGGGAATCTTAGAGCTTATGCTAGACAAAACTTTAGGTGTACAGGATGTGGAAAATCATTTCGTCGTATGCCTCTTATCCAAACATGTGTTTGTGGGCATAAATTAATTCCAACAATTACAAGGGGTTCAGTAGAGAAATATCTAAAACTTGCAAAAAGATTAGTTGAAAAATATGATGTAGGTGAATATCAAAGAGGAAGAATTCACGCTCTATCTGATGAAATTGAATTAGTATTTGGAAAAAATCAAGGAGATCAATCTCTACTTACTGATTATGCTTAAGATTTATCTCAATTTTACGTATTCGTAAGCCCCTAATTTATTATCAAAACAGAATTTGACTTTTTGATAATCTTTTCTGAAAGCTTTTACTTTTGAAAGTATTTTCTTTGGATCTTTTTTGTCAATTACAACTTGTTTTATGTATGATGCAATTTCTTCCATCTCATTCTTTTTCATTCCAAGTCGTGTTATTTCAGAAACTCCTAATCTTATTCCACCAGGATGGAAATAATTTCTTCCAGCTTTAATATCGCCAGGAATTAGTTGTCTATTTACAATGATGTTTGCTTTTTCTAAATCAGCTTCTACCTTTCCACCATCTGAATAGTCTAAAACATTTACCGCAATTTGGTGCGACTCTGTAAATCCTCTACTCTCTCCTAACACTTTGAATCCCATTTTGTTCAAGGCTTCTGCAAATATTTTGGCATTTTTTATTACTTCAATTGCATAATCTTTTCCAAACTCTAAAGCTTCAGCAAAGGCAACAGCTTTTCCAGCCATATGATGAATATGGTGGCTACTTGTAAGACCAGGAAAAGTTGCTTTTTTAATTACTTCTTCATGTTGTTCAGAACCTAACACAAGTCCTCCTTGAGGTCCAAATAATGTCTTATGAGTGCTCATAGTCATTGTATCTGCACCTTCACGTAGTGGATCTTGGAATTTTCCACCAGCAATCAATCCTGCAACATGAGCTGCATCATAATTGATATGCATACCGTAATTCTTTAGAAAATCTGATAATTCTTTAACAGGATGTGGAAATAAAAATAATGAACCACCAAACATTGCCATCTTTGGAAGACGATTGGTTTTATTGAGTTCCTCTACTTTTTGTTTAGTCTTATCTATATCAATTGTCATTTCTTCTGCGTCAAATGGATAGAACTCAATTTCTAATCCATGAACTAAACCCGCAGTTCCAGAGTGTTCTTTTTTACCATGAGAAATATGTCCACCAGCTGGAATTGATGGTGCTAACATTACATCACCTGGATTCGTAAATGCAGAATATACTGCTAAATTTGCAACTACTCCTGAAATTGGTCTTACATCAACAAATTTAGCTTTGTATAATTTCTTGGCTAATTTCATACATTCAAACTCAACATCATCGATGTATACACAACCGGCGTAAACTCTCTCACCTGGCCATCCTTCTGCATATCTATTTCCAAAATCAGAAATTATTGCTTCTCTAACTGCTGGACTAGGAATATTTTCACTTGCAATTAGGGGAATTGAATTTTCAAACCATTTATGATGTTCTTTTAATTTCATGAAAATGTTATCGTAAGATTTCCTATTTTGTGATTTGGCCATAATTTGCCACTCTGTACTCCCAATTTAAAAACACCGATAAATATCAAAACTTCCCTCTTGATCTGGAAGGTATAAAAGGGGAATTGAAGGTTTTTGCATCTATGGGTATGCAAGCTACTTCTAAAGGAACTATGCCTGTTGTATTACTAAAAGAAGGCGGTACAGAAACTAAAGGACGAGAAGCACAAAAAAATAACATTGCAGCAGCTAAAATCATTGCTGAAATTGTTCATACCAGTCTAGGTCCTAGAGGAATGGATAAAATGTTAGTTGACTCATTAGGCGACGTTACAATTACAAATGATGGTGCTACCATCTTAAAAGAAATTGATGTCCAACACCCAGCAGCAAAAATGCTAGTTGAAATTTCTAAAACTACTGATAATGAAGTTGGAGACGGTACAACTTCAGCTGTTATTTTAGCAGGCGCATTACTTTCACAAGCTGAATCATTAATTGATCAAGATGTTCATCCAACCATTATTGTTGACGGTTATAGAAAAGCTGCCAAAAAAGCAAAGGAATATCTTGAAAGTATTGCAGATACGATCTCAGCTAATGACAAAACCATTCTAACTAAAATTGCAAAAACTTCAATGCAAACAAAACTTGTTAGAAAAGATTCTGATCAATTGGCAGACATGATTGTAAAATCAGTTCTTGCTGTTGCTGAGAAGGATGGAGAAACTTTTGATATAGATATTGATGATATTAAAGTAGAAAAAAAGGCAGGCGGATCAATTAAAGATTCTACAATTATCCAAGGCATTGTTCTTGATAAAGAAATTGTTCATGGAGGCATGCCTAGAAAAATCATTGATGCAAAAATTGCATTAATTAACACTGCATTAGAAATCAGTAAAACTGAAACTGATTCGAAAATTAATATTTCAAATCCTCAACAACTAAAAGCATTTCTTGATGAAGAAAACAGAATGTTAAAAACAATGGTTGATAAAGTAATTGGCTCTGGCGCAAATGTAGTTTTGTGCCAAAAAGGATTGGACGATATGGCTCAACATTATCTAGCAAAAGCTGGAATAATTGCTGTTAGACGAATTAAAGAAAGTGATCTTACCAAACTTGCAAAAGCTACAGGTGCTAGAATAGTTACAAATCTTGATGATCTTTTTGAAAAAGATCTTGGAATAGCTGATCTTGTTGAAGAAAGAAAAATTGAAGAAGACAAATGGGTTTTTGTTGAAGGATGTAAACATCCAAAATCTGTAACATTACTTCTTCGTGGTGGTTCACAAAGAGTAGTAGATGAAGTTGAACGTTCTGTTCATGATGCATTAATGGTTGTAAAAGATGTTATTTTGAAACCACAAATTGTGGCAGGTGGCGGTGCTCCTGAAACATTTGCTGCAACTAAACTTAGAAGTTGGGCTAAATCTTTAGAAGGTAGAGAACAACTTGCAGCAGAAAAATTTGCTGATGCATTAGAAGAAATTCCAATTACGCTTGCTGAAAATGCAGGCATGGATCCAATTGACACACTCACACTTCTTCGTTCAAAACAACAAAAGGGAGAAAAATGGACTGGAATTGATGTTATGAAAGGAAAGATTGCAAATATGAAATCAAGTGATATTATTGAACCTCTTGCGGTAAAACTACAAATTGTTTCTGCCGCCGCCGAAGCTGCTTGTATGATTCTTAGAATTGATGATGTGATTGCTACCCAAAAATCTGCTGGTGGTCCACCTAGTGGCGGTATGC
>PFRJ01000122.1 GCA_002788515.1 Nitrosopumilales archaeon CG_4_9_14_0_2_um_filter_34_16
ATGCCATGTTTGAAGGACTGGATGAAATTGCATCTGTTTCTAAAGATAATGCTGCATATCATACAGGAATGTTGGATATCAATGATAGGGCACTATTGTTGAAAATCAACATTATGGATGCAACTCCTTACATGTATGTCAGCCTCGAAAATATGATGTTTAGTGCTATTTGGATTGCAGCAATTATCGGAATCTTTGCAATGCTGAAAAGAAAGAAAGAACAACTTCAAAAAGAAGATGAAATAGGAATTTAAGAAATATTTAGATCCTGTCTAATTTCATCTACTGCTCTGATACCATAGATGTCTCTTACTTGTTGAATTCGGATTGATTCTTTTAACATGTCTCTTCCTATTGCATTTGTCAAAATAGAATACACATCACTGAATCTAACTTCCCATTTGTCTGCACAATCTAGTATTTTGCTTACTGCCCATTGTCTTACTTCATGAGGGAGTGGGATTTTCCCCCCTGATTCTATTGATAATCTATCAAATAGGTTGACAATATCTGCCGTGCGTGATGCCATTTTCTCAATATCTTGTGTTGTGCCGTATTTTGATTCTGTGTTCATTCTGATATTTGACTGATATTCTGCTAGCTTCAATAGTGCCATTACTTCTTTTGATGAATCATCCGATGTTTTGCTTGTTACGCTTTTAATTTTTTGAATTTCTTCAAATAATCTTTCAGATTTTTTATGAAATTCTATTGTCGACTCGTCTTGTCTTTTTAGCGTGTCTGAAACTGATGATATTTTTTGCTCAATACTATTTGTTTTATCTGCTATGTTATGTTTGAATTTTGAAACTTCTTCCTGTACTGATTTGAGTCCTTCTCCTACAAATGCTGTGGAGTCTGCTCTTTTTGCTAATGTGCCTATCTCTGTCTCAATCCTGTCTATTTTTCCGTTCAGATCTTTGATTGATTCTAGGCTCAAACTGTCTATTGAATTTGCTTTGGATGATACTACGTCAAACTGTTGTTTGAGCCCATCAATTACTCCTCCTAAAGAATCAATTTTTGACGCTTTAGATGATATACTATCTATTGTAATTTTTATTGCATCTAGCTCTGCACTAAGATTTGAAGTCAATGATATACCGTCTGTTATCCTTTCCAATTCCTGTTTGAGACTTTCAATAATCTGGGAACCTGTATCTAATTTTGCAGTTTTTCCTGAAATTTCTTCTATGTTGTTTTTTAGATTATCTATTTCTGAACTGATTCCTAGAAGAGAATCTGTTTTTCCTGAGACTTTTCTGAGATCATCTCTTACCTCATCAATTCTTTGAGCAATTTTAATTATCATTTGAGAGTTGTTTTTAATTGAATTCATGCTATCTTCTACCTGCTGAGATAATTCTTGAGGTTTAGTTGTTTTTTGTAATTCTGAAATTTTATTGATTTCTCGTTCTAATTTGGCGGTTTGATCATTAATTTTGTTTATTAGGTTTGACTGTGATCTTACTTGGTTTAATCCTGCGTACAGTTTTTGAGTGTCATCTTCAATTATGTTGATCTGTTTTGATTGTTTTTGTATGTATTCTAGGGTTGATGTCAATGTGTCAATCATGCCCTTCATTGACACTAGAACCTTCTGATTCTCTCCAAAAATCTTTGACATTGCTTTGATCTCTTTTTGTAATGCTTTATTGGAATCTGAAACCAATGCTACTTTTTTGAGCAGTACTGATGGGTTTGGCTCTTTTTTCACCTGTTTTAGTGTTTTTTTCTTTGCCACATTGATAACCATGTGAATTCAATTAAAAATTTAAAGATAAAAAAGTTGGGTCTAAAATAAAAAATGTAAAGAGTTACTTGTTTACAACTTCTGGTTCATGAAGTAACTCATGAAATGTTTTTTCAGCCAATCCATTGGCTGTGTCAATAAACCCTCTTGGACAATACTCGCATTGAATCATATAGTACGGTATGGTACCGTACTATTAATAATAAGGTGATTACAGAGTAACCAATTATACAGTCAGATACCCCAGGTCATATCTCTACATTTTATTCAGCTGACCTAATCATCATTCTGCATTTGGATTATGATATTTGGGCATAAAGAGGTTAAACCTTACGAAAATCATTATCGAATTAACAAGTTTGTTTAAAAAGGATTTAACGTAAATTTAGAAAAATAATCATCAATTAAACATTCACACAGGCATGATATGCAACACTCCTTACTATACTCTATTTGTGTTCATAGTTACATTGACGACATTAAACCTATCTTGATAGAACAAACTCTTCTTGAATTACCATGCCTGAATTTTGTAACTAATTTAAAATTCACTTGATTATTAATACAGCAATCCTACTGCTTTTCTTAAAATCCGACAACCACTGATCACTGAATGTCTTTTACAGAAATCTTTATTGGACATATGTATCCATTTTTGTTTAAGATTGGTGATAAAATCATCTCTATTTTAGAAGAGAAAAAATATGTCTGATGAACTAAAACAATTACTTGGCAGAGTGCATTCTGGTATAACTACTTTTGATTTTGATGGAAAAAATACCCCATGTATTGAATTGGATGAAAAAATATATGATGTGATGTTATCAAAAGTGGCTGGACAGTCATTATCTATCGATACTGATCTCAATATCCTTCATGATGGGCTTGGCAATGTCTTTGTAGAAATAACATTGACCTTTTCAAAAGGAGATATTGTTGAAACATTTCTAGTCAATGCTAAAACTGATCTTGGTTTTTTTGAATCTCTTGCAAACACATCGATGCTTGCACTTGTTTCTCCTAAATCTCATTATGGAAAGGACAATGTGTTTATGATTCAATTACCTCGCCCAGAAAAAGCTCAAAATGCACTTGAAATAATCCAAAATGCCCTAGTTTCATAAAATTAAGTGGTGCAGTTACCGGGATTTGAACCCGGGTCACGTACTTGGCAAGCACGAGTACTAACCAGACTGTACTATAACTGCAACAACCCTAAGGGTTGAATTTGGATATTAAACTGTTTTTAACTATTTCAAACAATATACATCATGGATGAAATCATTCTCAAAAAAATAGAACAAAAAATTCAGGATACTATTTCAAACAAAGACGACATCAAACAATTGATTCGATCTCTTTCAATCGTTGATGATCCAAAATCGTTCATTTTTGGTATTGTTGTGGGGCGAATCTATAATGCATTTTACTATCAATCTAAACGAATTCTAAATAGAGAGCCAACAAAAGAAGAATTTACAGAGTTTTTAGAATTTATCAAAAACAAGAAATCTGATTTTGAAAACTTATGGTGATTCTTTATTCCACTCTATCACTTTGATTAGAGGTGTACCTGGTAATTTTACACATGATCCATGAAGTGCTTTTTTTGCAGCTGCTAGATGAACATCCCCGTTGACATACATTTCCATGATGCATTGTCCTTGTTTGACTCTTGCACCTAGACTAACTGCTTTCCCCCATGATCTTCTCATTCCTTCTGAAACTCTATCTGCACCTGCTGTTGCAATCTGTTTGTTTTCTCTGAGGAGATTATGTGGATAAATTCTGAGCCGTGAATAATAACCTGATTCGCCAGTTGTTTTCTCTAATGTCTTATTGGCAGCTAATCTTGTTGATTCGATTGCCATATGTCTGATCTGAATTTTTTCGTTAATTAGTAATTGAACGCAATATTGGTATGTACTTCTTTTACCCCCTTGAAATTTTGCAATTTTGATTTGTGGTTTACCTTTGATGTATTCTTTTCTGGTGAATACTTGACCCGTTGCTGTTCTGTAATTGGCACCATGCATGATATTTCCAAGCCAGAATGCCCATATTTTAACGGTTAGTCCTATATCCTGTTCACTCTCTCCAATGCTTATATGGAAATCCAATGTTTTTCTCTTCATAATGGAAGATCCTCTTCTAGTTACTGGCGAATTGATTTCAAACCAAGGATGCATTTCTGATAAGAATATGATTCATGATCTTGATCTAAAAGGGTTTGGTGAAATTGAAAAAGAGAAATTATTCTTAAAATCATTTGAAACTCTCTATTTGTTATACACAAAAAGACTCATTCTAAAAAAGAACAAAAAACAAATTGATTTTGATTCTTTTATGAGTATATGTCAAATCACTGATCCTGAAATTCTTACCAAATTTTTGATATATCGTGATTTACGGAACAGAGGATATGTTGTAAAAGATGGTTTTGGGTTTGGCTTTGACTTTAGAGTTTATGAACGAGGACACTTTGGTGAAAAAGGAGCAAAATTTCTGATCTTTGGTCTCAACGAAGGACAACAAGAAAAGATGGGAACTTTACAAAAAAAGATTGAAGATATCACCCAGATGGGAAAAGAACCCATAATTGCTGTAATTGAACGCCGCGGTGAAGTCATTTATTACAAAATTAATAGAATGAATTTTTATGAAAATAAATCTAGATTGGAAGAGTCATTTCAATTCTAATCTCACATATTCATGTTTGAAATTGTGATTTTGTTACATTTACTATGTTATAGTTACCGTATTACTGTTTGAAGAATAGAACTATTGTAATCATCACAGGAAAGAAACAATAAACTGTACGAACAGTACAAACCATACATTGTTTTTACTGATTTAGATATGCCGATATACAATGGGCATTACTACCTGTTGCAAGAACATCTATTTTGATTATTTTTAAGTCTGAAACGACAATATCTTGTTCGTCATCTACTATGCAATTAACCCTTGTGATCTTGTTTTCTGTTGATCTTCATGATGTATAATTATATCATGTTCATATTTTATATGATTTTCT
>PFRJ01000090.1 GCA_002788515.1 Nitrosopumilales archaeon CG_4_9_14_0_2_um_filter_34_16
TGTGATATCTGCTGGTATGAAACATGAGTTGTTGTTTTCACATCCTGGAGTTGAAGTTCCTGCTGGTATGTCAACATTGTGTGTTGTTGGTCCTACTGGTTCTTTCATCATGGTCTCATCATGAGATTCCTCATGTGTTTCTTCCATGCTGATTTCCTCTTCAAGTTCCATAGATTTCATCTCATCACTTTCTTTAGTTTTCTCCTCGACTTTTACCTCTTCCATTTTTAATGCCTCTTCCTTAACTTTTGCAGCTAAATCTGCACCAAAACTTGATGATGTTTTTGGCTCTGAGGAAGTTTCAGATGAAACAATTGGAGTTGAGACAGAAGGAGAATAGTCAATAGAGTTTCCTGCAACAGCAATTCCTACACCCACTAGTGCAATTGCCATTGAGAATACTATTGCTGCTTTGTCTATGCCTGCCATATTTGATCCATGACTTTTTGCATGCTAAATAAATCTAATCGTTATATTCACGTTCAATTTTATCTGTTTTTTCTAAAATCCATTATGTTTTTTTGAATTTTTCACTGATCGTTATTTTTGAACTGCATAATTTCTGCTATTTTTGAAATATTTACAAAAATTTCTATAATCTCTTGAAAATCTCATATGATCGCTCTAATCAAACATTTAGTGTTGTCAATGATGTTGAACAACTCTTTCTTTTATCAATCTACCTCATAATAGAATTACAAACTGCAAATGAGATGTCACCAAGTAACTAATCGTTTTTGGTCTTAATCTCTTTTGCATCAAATATTTTCTTTGGCCAAGTTTTCACGTCTGTCAATTAATTCAAATTGAATTTTTATTTTTCTTTGATTTACTAGTTGTTTGATAAATTGTATGCGTTTTCCTATGAGTTTGTCATTTATTTCTAAATTAGATGTAATCTGATCAAACATAATTTTTTCATCTAATTTAATTTTGACAGTATCTCCATTTTTTATCAAAAATATTCCTATTCCCCAAAACAGGCCTATGTGTAATGATATGTATCTTGATTGCAATGTTGTAACTTTATCTCTGTACAAATCCACATGTGTTCTTTTTTGGCTAATTTTGGAATCGTTTGTTTGAATGACCCATGTGATTTTTTCTGTATTTCCATCTGAATACAAAACATGGTTCAATTGTCAACCAAAAAGGGGTCTTTTGTTAATATATTTTGAATCCCCCACTTATGATCAAAGATTGAAAGGTGTATTCATGCTTGAGTCGCACACATTCTTCTCAAAAATGGTAGATGAATTGGTAGAGTTCTCTGAATATGATCCAGAATTGGCAGATGGAATAAAGTGGCTAGATGATCAGGCACAGAAAAAAGGAATCACTTTCTATGATATGGTTTTTGAAGTATTGTACAAACATGATGTCAATTCTAAAGCTAAGGAATGGCTTAGTACTAGAAATTAAAACTTATTTTCTCAAATCAAGTGTTTTGTATTCACAACCTTCGGGCCCGCAATATTTTCCCACATAGGATGCTTTTGGTCTATACAGTGCAGGTTTTGGTGCCGCCTCTGCAAATTTTTCTTCAATGATATGAGCTGCCCATCCAACAACCCTTGAAATTGCAAAGATTGGTGTGTTAAGATCCATTGGAATTTTTAACATATAGTATAGTGACGCACTGTACAAATCAACATTTGGATAAATGTCTCTGTTTTTCTGTGATTTTATTTCGGCAATGGTTGCCATTTCAACTTTTTCTGTAATTGCAAACCATGGATCTTTGGTTTTTTCTGCCAGTTTCCTTGATAGCTCTTTTAGGACTTGTGCCCTTGGATCATATGTTTTGTAAACTGCATGACCCATGCCCATAATTCTTTCCTCTTTGGCAATTTTTTCTTTGACCCAGTCTTCAGCTTTTTCTATATTTTCAATATCTAGTAACATCTTCATTACTTCTGTATTGGCACCACCGTGTAGTTCCCCACTTAGTGCCCCAATTGCCGCGCTGCATGCTGAGTACATATGTGCCCTAGTGGATGCTACTTGTCTTGCTGTAAATGTAGATGCGTTAAACGTGTGATCTGCATGAAGAATCAAACAAACATCGAATATTTTCTCGACTTCTGGATCTGGTTTTTCACCTGACATCATGTATAGAAAATTTGCCGCATGACTCAATGAAGCATCAGGATCAACAATATCTAAACCATTTCTGATTCTATTCCAGCTTGCAATGATTGTGGGAACTTTGGCAATGATGTTGATTGCTTTATCATAACTTGCTTCCTTGTTTGCAAATTCTTCATCATAATATCCTGCAAGTGCTGCTACAAATGCCTGTAACATGTCCATTGGATCTGCATCTTTTCTCCAGTTTCCCATGTTTTTTTGCATTTGTTTTGGGATAAAGCGTGCATCTACTAGTTTAGCATTAAATTCATCTAATTTTCCCTTGGTTGGCAATTCATCATAAAGAAGCAAATAGGCTGTCTCTTCAAATGTTGAATTTTTTGTAAGGTCTAAAATGTCATATCCACGATAAATTAATCGTCCTCGTTCGCCATCAATATTGGAGATTCTAGTGTCTGCAACCTCGATTCCACGTAAACCGATATTTTTAGTCTCCATGATGAGCCTACGATAATTCTTCTATTATATTTTAGGTCTCATGATGTCTGCGAAGTTTAGTAATTAGTCTAATCTGCCAACTCTCGATCATAAATGAGAATTTTTAATCAAAAACTAATGACTCCTAAAGAGCGTGAACATTTGCAAAAACTAGATGATCTGGTTCTAAACGCATCCTCTGAAGAGTTGATGAAAATTCAAGAAATTGATTATCAAACTCAATTGGAAGGGTTGTCATTTTATAGTGTATATCTTGATTCAAGCTCACTGGTAAATCAAAACATCAAAAAATCTTCTAAAAAATCCTAGATGCATTCTTACTTTAAATGAGGGTCTCTAATTTTTTAATTTGTATTGGCATCTTCTAAAACTAAATCTACATCTAAAAAAATTTCTAAAACTAGTGGTGTTAAAAAAACAACAAAAAAATCAAATATTAAAAAAACAACAAAAACATCGATCAAATTATCTTCAAAAAAACCTACTCAAAGAACCAAAATAGTCTGCATTTCTCACAAAGAAGACTGTGATGGTATTAGCTCTGCAGCATTAATCCGTCAAGCTTTTGGCGGTGATGCAATCCTTGTAGACTATCCTGGTCAAATGGAGGCTCTAAACCAGATAGTACATGATGAAAAACTCAAATCCCTTTTCATATGTGATTTAGGTTTAAGCAAAAAAACCCAAGATGAATTTATTGATATTTTATCAACTTTGAGAAAAAATAAAGTTTCGATTACTTACATTGATCATCATGATATTGATCCTACTGTTGTAAAGTCATTGGAAAAAATCAAGGTAAAAGTCATTCATGATATCAATGAATGCACCACTGTTCAAGTATACAATGCATACAAATCCAAATTAAATGATCATGCCTCATTTGTTGCAACGTGTGCTGCTATTACTGATTATATGGAAGATAGACCCCTTGGCTCAAAGTTACTTCAAATTTATGACCGACAATTTGCTTTGATTAGTGCTACTGTTCTTACTTACAATATTGTGGGGCATCAAAAAGAACCTGATTATTTACTATACTTAGTTGAAGAATTAGCTGATTCTAAATTCCCACATGACATTCCAAATACATACGAGTTTGCACAAATTCAAGTGGAAAAACTATCTCAGATGATTGCTAAAGTAAAGAAAGGAATGAAGACGATGAAGAATCTAGGCTATATGGAAATTTTAGATGCTGGTGCTAGCGGTGCGGTCAATTTTGTTATGGGATTATCTGGCAAGGATGTCGGCGTTGCATACAAAGAACGCGTTGATCATGGCATTTATGCTGTCTCAGTTAGAGGTTCTAAGAATTGTAAGGTTCATTTGGGTAAAATTGTAAATATTTTGGCAACTAGTCTTGGTGGTTCTGGTGGCGGTCATGATAAAGCATGTGGTGCTGTAGTTCCAAAACCAAAAATAAAAAAATTCATCACCGAATTAAACAAGCAAATAAAATAATCTCTTAATCTAATTTAATTGAGAATGCAAAAAATTCTCCCTTGTTTTTACTAACAAGTCTTGCGATTTTAGCCATAAATCCATATTTTTTATCTCTCCATTTTACTGCCTCTTTGGTTTGCTCATCTGTCAGAATTTTTGCAGTTCCTGACGCCCATTCGCCTATGACTTTGCCTTTCATTGTACATAGTGCAATTTTTACCTGAAGATTTTTTTGCAATCTTTTTACTTTTCCTGTTCTATACCGTGTTACAACATAAACTAAATTGTCTTTTACTACAAACCAGACTGGTGTTTTAACTGGTTGATTGTTCTCTCTGTATGTCTCAAGTGAAATATATTTTTTAGATTCTATGTCTTCTAAAGTAAACATACCTGTTTTGTTGTTTCCAAGAATTAATACCTCGGTAGTATTGCAAGTTTTGATTTTGTTGCAACTATGATGGAAATGATTGATATTATCATAATTAATGATGCTATGATTCCAAATTCTGGTACTACTAGACCATCTTTAATTTCAACTTGAATTGATTTTTTGTGTTCTGATGCTATTCCTTGATTTGCAGTAATTGTGTAAATTCCGTCTTCTTTCCACATTTGACCTCCTGTCTTAATCTCTATCTCAAAATCGCCATTAATACCTGGAGTGATTTGTGCAATGCTTACTAAATTCCCATTTGGCGATTTTACCATTAATGTAATGTCTGAATTTCTAAAATTTGTATTTCCGGTAACTGCAATCACATCTGAACCATTAATTGCATCTGCTGACATTAAAATTCCACTTGTGTTTGCTGGTTCTTTTTCTGTAATTGGATTTTCTTGAATTGGTGGCAATACTTGATTTCTTGGCATTTCTTGTGATGTGACAGTAAACTCTACTTGTGAAGTAACCTGTGTATCTTCATGACTTACAATTATGGTGTATGTTCCAGTTTGAAAACTTGGAATTGTTGGATGTAGCAATTTTCTAAAAGTTCCATCATCTGTTATTGCAACCATTGGGCTGTAGACAATGGCTCCATCTGGTGCAATAACTGAAAGTTTGACTGGTTTGTATTTTGACACATCCGTAATTTTACCTGTAACAAGCACTGAATCTAGCGATTTGATGTTTTCTTCAGATATCCCTACTTGTATAGTGGATTCTGCAAATACTGAAGTTGACATTACTGAAAATACAATTAAAAACAACAGTAGAGCCTTAAGCATTTTTTCTGATGAATTCTATCTGTATATGAATTATCCTTATATTTTCATAGACATGTTCTTATCTTTCCTATTTGGTATGTTGGCTGTTTTCGTTTCTATAGACTTTTTCACCATTCAAACTGGAATAATGTAATGTATGTGTCCTATCTATAAAATCAAACTGTAATGCCGGATCTTTTCATGATTGCATTGTTAATATGGGTTAGAATGCTAAAAATTATTTAAGAAAATCACTTATTCTGAAAATTCAACAATGGCGTCAATTTCAGTCATTGAGTCTAATGGCAAACAAGCAACACCTAATGCAATTCTTGAATGTTTTCCTTTTTCCCCAAATAATTCAAAAAATAAATCCGAGGCGGCATTGATTACTTTTGGATGTTGTGAAAATTCTGGTGTAGAATTTACAAATCCTGACAATCTTACAATTTTTGTAACTTTGTCTAAATTGCCTACTTCTCTTTTAATTTGAGCTAAAATGTTGATTGCACACATTCTTGCTGATTTTTGAGCGACTTCCAAGTTGTCATCTGAAACTTTTCCCGTAAACATGACTTTTCCATTTTCCATTGGTATTTGCCCTGAGATAAACAACAAATTTCCTGTTTTTACTGCAGGAATGTATGATCCTGCCGGTGTTGGTGGTATTGGTAGCGTAATACCTAATGTCTCTAGTTTTTCCTCAATCATGATTATCCTGTTAAATTTTTGTCTGATTTTAGTTTTTACATTCTTTGGGCTTTTTAGAATTTCAGAAATCCTGCCTTTGGAATTTTATTACTAAATTCTCTTTGTAACACTATTCTTTCATTTGTTTTTCTCTCACCAAGTAATTTTTGATTTACATCTTCCATGAATTCACTGATTTGCTCAAAGCATTTTTTTAATTCTTTTTTTAATTCGCTATCTTCTGCTTCTTCTTTCATCCATAGAATTGATGATGCAAGATTAAACATCTCTGACATCCCTTCTAGCAATGATTCATAATCTATTTTGGTATATTTGCTAAATTTGTGTGATGTAAGATCTTTTGATATGTCTAAAAATATTTTTTTGTTTTCAACATTTTTCAATGCTTTCTTTATTTTTGATTCATATGTGAAAATTATGTTGTTGATGAATCCAAGTTGATCTTCTAATGTATTGTGATATCTTCTTTCATAATATGCCTCATTTTTGTAACCATATTTTTTGATGAACCCTAATACCTCCATCTTTTTTAACACTTCTTTAAACTTGGTTCTGGCGTATCTTTTCTTATTCTCATTTGGACAATTTTTCCAAATGTCTTCAAAATAGTTTTTTTCACTAGTCATACACTTCAAAATGTCTGCAATGGCAATTGTCTGCATGACCTGTTTGTTTATTTTGAATTATTTATTGCTGGTCATTTCAAATCTTAAGTTTTTTATGCGTATTTCATTGCTACCTATTCTCTTAGATTCTCTAAACTATTCTATTTTGAGCATTTGGTACATCTTTGTTATTATATTATGTAATCAACATCTGACTTCTAATTTTAGATATGCTGTATCATGATGAAGAACTAGATGAGGATGCATTACGCATATGTTTTGAAAAGTTAGACCCTGAAACTATTGAATTAATCAAATTAGAGTATGAAAATGATTGATGAAAAAATTGGCAAAGGCTGTCTCATTATACATTAAGAGAAATCTTAGATGCAAAACCCCTTTTCAAAACACTTCAGATTTTATTTCATATATTGCATATAAGGAGTCTAAAAGAAAATCAGTTTGATATTTTGATAGTTTATGCTGTTATTTTATCAGGCTTTACTGATCTTGATATGGGTTTTTTCACCTTTGCTTGAGTTGTTTTGATATACAGTTCTAGTTTTGTATCCTTGTTTTTGTAGACACCCATCCAATATTGATACCCATGGAAGTGAATGTCCGCTATTCATTTTTGACTCTACTGTGATGTTTTTTGTATTTGCCTCAAAGTTCACATGACCTGAACATGTTATTTGCATTATGGCATCCATCATCTCAATGACATCGTCTAGTGTTTTTGATTTTAGCGAAATTCCATTTTTTTCTAATAGTTTGAACATATCCACTTCCGGTTTTTTTGACATCATCGTGGCATTGAGAATGTGCATCAATCCTGTTTCACTGACTGTTTTGATGATTCTGTAAATTTCCTGTGCTTCAGATTTTGTCATGTCTGCAAGAGCTTTGGTTTTTATTGCGTTTTTCCAAACATTTGAAAATATTTTTTCTTGATTTACTCCTAGAATTTCAGTTGATGAAAAAATTGCCCCCTTACCGTTATCATTGTTTATCATTAGCAATTCTGCTTCATCAAAAATAAAACAATTTTGAGTGATATCTGATGCTCTAATTTCTACTCCGTCTGGAATCACTCTGTATGATTCAGCTCCAATCTGTGTTGGTGACACAAGAATTTTGACATCTAAATTGCGACGTAGCACTGATAATAATTGCTCTTTACATTCTGCTAATAATCCTAAACCCCACTGATCTGTCATTATTTTAATTGATGATTTTGAACCCTCAATCATTATTTGAAGTTGAGACAATACATTGTTTGCACTCAAATGAAAATATCTCCTTTCTTCAGATCCTCTTGCTTTTCTGCTCTCTTCACTTGCTTTCTTCAAATTGGAAATTAGTGTGTTCATTGCATTTACTTTGTTTATTTGCTCATGGATTATTCCATCAAAAGCATCTTCAGGTGCAATGGCAGTGCACATTATTGGTTTACTTTTAGAAATTATTACTAGTCGTTTGCTTTCCAATTTCAATAAAGTTGGGTATACTTTGGTTCTTGGAATTTCTGAATAGTAGGCCAGTTCACTGGCAGAAATTGTGCCTTTCGCAATCAAGGTCACGTATGCCTGTGCTTCATACTTGCTTAATCCAAATTCCTCTAAACTGACAGTCAAAACATGCTCATTTACCATGCTTATCCTTGATTTGTTATTAGGTAAAATTGAGAGCTAAATTCCTTTACACAAATACTCAAAAAAAATCAAAATTGTATCTGTTGATGATGTAACTGTGGTTACTAAATTAATTGTTACACCGTCCTCAAATACAAAATATCTAAGAATCGTTTGGTATGTTGGTAAAATACACTGTTGATTCACTAGACACTGCTAATATCTCTCACTCTGTGACTTTAGTTCCAAGACTAAAATATTCTTTAAATTTATTGGATGAAATAGTTTCTATTCTTGACAGTAAAAGAAATGAACTAAGGCAATCAAACGAAAACCTAGTTCATGATTTTGATGAATTTGATAAAACTCACATATCTGCGTTCCATTTAGAATATCTTGTTGTATTTTCTCTTGATATTTTATCGCAGGTAAAAAATAGAACTAATCTAATTTCTAATGTTGGTAGCATTCCTGAACTTCTTCCATCTACGATTCCTATGATTCGAATGGTTAGTTCACAATTATTTGGCATTATGCCAAATTGTAGCCAAAAACTGTCTGAGATGTCAGTTCATTTAGGAAGCATTGTGCTTGATTCTGCTGCTCTTACTACTGCAAGATTTGATTTTAGTCTCTCTAATACCGAATCTTCAATTTTAATTAATGAAGTAAAATTGATGGTGAACTCTAAATTAAGTAAGCAGTATCCTAATCTTGATTTTTTCAAACTATGTAACACTTAGTCATGCTTAATACAATACGTAGTTTCTCAAAGGATTTAGATAAACTTAGGTATATTTCCTCAAAAATCGATCAAAGATTATCTGATATCAAGGCTCCTGATGATGCAATTGTTGACAAATTGACTGTAGATGAACTCCAAGATTTAAAGAAAATTGTTGGAATTGCAGATTTTATGATGTGCAAATATGCTGATAAAAAGGAAATGAGGTCTATTTTGAAGCATTTTGTTTCAATTGTATCTGATGCTGCAAGTTCTCTTGAGAATTTAGATGATGAAGTGTCTGAACTGATTATTGCGGCTGAGGATTCTATTAGCAAAGTGAAAGATATGTACTCTCATATCTCTGAACATTCTGATTTTAAGAAAAATTATCGTGACGGTCCTGATTATAATGTGTACGAAACAAGTGGAATTAATTTAACCAATTTTACGACAGAGATTAACACAGTAGAATACCAACAAAATTCTCAAGGTGAAATTGCGTAGGTAATTAAGATGAGTATGGCCCCACAAGAATTAGAAAACACAGCAAGCAAATACGCTTCTGAAGCTATCAAATTTGACTCACAAGGTGCTCGTGGGATGGCAATTACTCATTATCAACACGCAATTGATGCTCTTGTAAAACTAGTGCAACTTTATCCTGCCAATAAACTGAATCAAATCTACAAAGACCGATGTAATTCTTATCATAATCGAATCAATGCATTGCAGCAATCTCATGGTGTGGAGCCTGCAGTTGATCCAAAAGCTTCTGATGCTGAACAAAAGGCATCTGTAAAGAGACAAGAAAATGAAAATGATTTTGAAGAATTAATCATGAAAGAAAAACCCGATGTTACTTGGGATCAAGTAATTGGGTTAGAAGATGCTAAAAGTGCTTTAAGAGAATCAATTGTTTATCCTACTAAAAGACCTGATTTGTTTCCTCTTGGATGGCCAAAAGGAATGTTGCTTTATGGGCCACCTGGTACCGGAAAAACTATGCTTGCAGCTGCAACTGCAAATGAAATGGATGGGTATTTCATAAATGTGGATGCATCATCAATGATGAGTAAATGGTTAGGTGAAGCAGAAAAAAATGTCTCAAAATTATTTGCTATGGCAAGACAGTATGCTGAGAAAGAAGGCAAACCTGTTATTTTGTTTGTAGATGAAGTGGATTCTTTACTTGGCTCAAGAAACAGTGAAGTTGGAGGCGAAGTTAGAACTAAAAATCAATTTCTCACTGAAATGGATGGTGTAAATGGAAAAGGAAAACAATTAATGCTTTATGTAATTGGTGCAACAAACAAACCTTGGAGTCTTGATTGGCCTTTCTTGAGAAGATTCCAAAAAAGAATCTATGTGTCTTTACCAACACAAGAAGCTAGAGAACACCTGTTTGAAGAATATACTGCCCCCCTAAGTAAGAATTACAATGTAAATAACACTGAACTTGCAAAATTGTTTGACGGTTACAGTGCAAGTGATATCAAAGATGTTTGTCAAGCCGCACACATTAAAACAGTTCATGAAATCTTCAATGCTCCAGACTATCACGAGCCAGTAGAGGGAGAAACACCTGTTATACCAAGACCCCTTACAACTGCAGATTTCAAAGATATTATGGCAAGACGAAAACCAAGTGTCTCGCTTGAAATGATTCGTGCTTATCATAAATGGAGCGAAGAGTTCCAAGCCCTTTGATTGATTTTTCTGCGATCAGATTTTTGAAATTTTAATGCGCACAAAACTTAAATTCACAATCCCTAGGACTTTACGAGGGTCACAATTACTACAAAGAAATCAATCCACGCAAAAAAGTTTGGAAAACTGATTTTTGATGATGGCACTGTTCTTGATGGTGAAGGGTTTGGGTATTCTACAACTGCTTTTGGTGAAATTGTGTTTAACACTGGAATGGTTGGCTATGCTGAAGCTCTTACAGATCCTTCGTACAACGGGCAAATTCTTACATTAACTTATCCTCTAGTTGGAAATTATGGAGTCCCTGATCCATCTGTTAAAGATGATGATGGGATTTCAAAATTCTTCGAGTCTGATAGAATGCAGATTCGCGGTCTAGTTGTACATGAATTATCTTTAACTGCTAGTCACTGGAATCTGACAATGACTCTGGATGAGTGGCTTTACAATGAGAAAGTGCCTGGTATTTCTGGAATTGATACTCGTGAACTAACAAAGAAACTTCGAACAAGCGGAGTGATGATGGCAGCGCTTGTTGTCTCTGATACTGAAATTGATGTAGAGAAAATTAAAACCGAACTTGCATCTGCAACTCACTATAATTCTGAACAATTCATGGATGTGGTATCTACAAAGAAAGAACAATTTTTTGGTCAAGGCAATGATTCAGTTGTAGTAGTTGACACTGGCACAAAAAATGCAATCATTAGAAATGTCTTGGAGCTTGGCTACAAAGCAATTTTGGTACCATGGGATACTTCTTATGAAAAAATAATGTCTTACAATCCTAAAGGTGTCGTGTTAAGTAGTGGTCCAGGTGATCCACAGAAATGTTCTAACACCATTGATACTGCTAAACAATTAATTGAAAACAATATTCCTACATTAGGTATTTGTTTAGGTGCACAAATTATTGGTATTGCTGGTAACACTGAAACTTACAAACTAAAGTATGGGCATCGAGGACAAAACAAATCTTGTATTAATTTAGAAAATAATCAAGTATATGTTACTAGTCAAAATCATGGATATGGAATAACTCCAGAATCTATAGCAAAATCTGATTTCAAGTTATGGTTTACAAATGCAGATGATAAAACAGTTGAGGGAATAAAACACAAAAAACAAAATTGTATTGCAGTGCAGTTTCATCCAGAAGCCTCTCCTGGCCCCTTTGATTGTAAATTTGTCTTTGACGAACTCAAACATCTGATGGAGAAATAAAGAAATGCCAAAAAATGAATCGCTAAAGAAAATTCTTGTACTGGGTAGTGGGGCTATTAAAATCGGTGAAGCTGGAGAATTTGATTATTCTGGAAGTCAATGTCTTAAAGCAATACATGAAGATGGATTGAACAGTGTACTGATCAACCCGAACATTGCTACTATCCAGACAGATACTAGATTTGCAGATCAAGTGTACTTACTTCCAGTCAACCCGGAATATGTAGAATCAATTATTGAAAAAGAAAGACCTGATGGCATAATGTTGGCATATGGGGGGCAAACTGCTTTGAACTGTGGTGTTAAGCTAGATGAATCTGGCATTCTCAAAAAATATGGCGTAAATGTGTTGGGTACTCAAATTGCAGGGATTAAAAGAACTGAAGATAGGCAGCTTTTCAAAGATTCTATGAACGAGTGTCGTGTACCTGTGTTAAAAAGCAAAACTGTTACTAATTTTGAAGATGCCAAAAAAGCGGCTGAAGAACTAGTTTATCCTGTAATAATCAGAGTTGCATATACTCTTGGGGGTAGAGGTGGCGGTGTTGCCTATAATGAAATTGAACTTCACGAGATTGTTGAGCGCGGTCTTAAGGCCAGCCTAGTTGGTCAAGTTTTAGTTGAAGAATACATTGGTCACTGGAAACAAATTGAATATGAAGTAATGCAAGATTATGACGGAAATAATGTAATTGTATGTAATATGGAAAATGTACTTTCGATGAAAGTTCACACTGGTGATAACATTGTAGTTGCTCCTTCTCAAACAATTGACAATCATGAATATCATATGCTGCGCTCTGCTGCATTACGTGCAACAAAACATGTTGGAATTGTAGGTGAATGCAATATACAATATGCACTTGATCCAGATTCTGATAGATACGTTGCAATTGAGATTAATCCTAGGCTCTCACGCTCTTCTGCACTTGCAAGTAAGGCAACTGGTTATCCATTAGCATACATGTCTGCAAAAATCGGGTTAGGGTATAACCTGTCTGAGCTTGTAAATAGAATTACAAAAAATACCACTGCATGTTTTGAACCATCACTTGATTATGTTGTATGTAAACATCCAAGATGGGATTTTGCAAAGTTTGAACTTGTAAATAGACGATTAGGGCCTACAATGAAATCTGTTGGTGAGGTGATGGCAGTAGGTAGAACATTTGAAGAATCTTTTCAAAAAGCAATTAGAATGTTGGATATTGGAAATGACGGGTTGGTTTTAAATCGTGTAAACGGAAAAGAATACACCGAAGAAGAAATAGAGTACAAATTATCTCATCACGATGATCAGATTCTTTATAATGTTGCAATTGCATTGAAGATGGGTATCTCAGTCGAGCGAATATACAAACTATCTACTGTCGATCCATGGTTTATAGAAAAAATCCAAAACATCGTAACTCTTGAAGATAGATTGAAAAAATCTGAACTAGATGAATCACTTCTTTGGGAAGCCAAAAAACTGGGATTTGCTGACAAACAAATTGCTCGCGCTAAAGATAAAACTCCTGACGAAATACGCGCATTAAGGAAGAAATTAGGCGTAATTCCTTCTGTAAAACAAATTGATACACTGGCAGCTGAGTGGCCTGCAGTAACTAATTATCTCTATTTGACTTATGGCGGTCACTCAAATGATGTGATAATTCCAAAAGATGAACGAGGAATAATCGTACTAGGTGCAGGTCCCTACAGAATTGGAAGTAGTGTGGAATTTGATTGGGGAACCGTAAACATGGTTTGGGGATTACAGGAAAATGGAGAAAAACATGTATCAGTAGTAAATTGTAATCCTGAAACCGTTTCAACTGATTATGATATTTGTACAAGATTGTATTTTGAGGAATTAACTCAGGAAAGAATTTTGGATATCACTGAATTTGAAAACCCAAAAGGTATTATCACTTGTGTAGGTGGGCAAACTGCAAACAATTTAACTCCTGGACTTGCACAACATGGTGTCAATATTTTAGGAACTGCCGCACATGATGTTGACAGAGCAGAAGACCGTTCTAAATTTAGTGCAGAATTAGATAAGCTCCACATAAAACAACCTCTTTGGCAAGCATTTTCAAATCTTAATGAAGCAAAGTCTTTTGCACAACAAGTTGAATTCCCTGTAATTGTTAGACCTTCTTACGTTTTGTCTGGTGCTGCCATGAAAGTTGTTTGGTCTCAAGAAGAATTAAAGACCTATATCAAAGAAGCAACTGATGTATCCCCTGATCATCCAGTTGTGATCTCAAAATTCATGTTAAACTCTCTTGAAGTAGATGTCGACGGTATTAGTAATGGAAAACAAGTTGTAATTGGTGCAATTGTAGAACATATTGACAGTGCAGGCGTTCATTCTGGAGATGCAATGATGGTAATTCCACCATGGCGTCTAAGCAATAAAATTATTGAAACAATTACTGAATACACTAAAAAAATTGCGTTAACGTTTAATGTTAAAGGGCCATTTAATTTGCAATTTTTGGTTCATGATGATCACGTCTATGTTATTGAATTAAACATTCGAGCCTCGCGTTCCATGCCCTTTGTATCCAAATTAGTAAAAATGAACCTAATTTCACTTGCTGCCAAGGCAATATTGGACAAACCTTTACCACAAATTCCTGAAAACAAATGGCAAAAAATTCAAAACTATGGAATTAAGGTTCCTCAATTCTCGTTTATGCAACTTGAAGGTGCAGATATTGCGTTGGGCGTTGAAATGCAATCTACTGGAGAGGCAGCATGCTTTGGAACTAGCTTCTACGATGCATTATCTAAAGGATTGATATCTGTGGGATATACGCTTCCTGACAAAGGTACTGCACTTGTAACAGTAGGTGGTGCACAAAACAAAGAAAAATTAGTTGCCACAATTGCAAAGCTAAAACAATTGGGGTTCAAAATTTTAGCAACAGAACACACTGCTGAATTTTTTGAAGAAAAAATAGGCCAAATTGAAATAGTCCATAAAATTTCAGAACCTGAAAGAAAACCTAACATCTCTGATCTACTCTATGAGAGAAAAATTGATTTTATCATAAATATTCCAAGTACATCAACATTAGAAAAATATGTTGACATGCTTGATGATGAATATCAAATCCGACGAAAATCTCTTGAGTTGGGAATTCCTGTATTGACTACTATTGAGTTAGCAGATTCGTTTGTAAAAACATTGGAATGGTTACGGAATAATAAAACCACTAAAGAACCAATTGAGCCATATGATAAATATGATTGATTCTAAAAAACATAAACACGAGTAATCTATCAAACAGTATATGGCCAAAAAGTTTGCAGATGATGAAATTGATGAAGTGCTAAATTCAATTGAAAAATTTGATTCTGATGGAATCCGTTTTATTCATTTAAAAGATAACGTGAAGAAAAATTTTGTAAAAACAAAGATTGCTGAATTTAGACTCAAGGGTATTTTGGTATTTTTAGATGAAAATGGACTTGTTCAAAGAATTCCTTTTGATGATAAACCTGGATTTCATGACATGACTCTGTATCGAGTATCTGAAAAGGGGCGTGAATTAATTGCTAAATTTACTCGTGAATCCAGTGAAGATTGGGGCAAGAATAGCTATTTGGCAAATATTTCATGTCAAAATTGTGGTCATTCTTACGAAATTCGTATTGCATACTCTGAAACTGTCAAAACTTGGGCAAAATCTCAAAGATGTCCAAACTGCGCAATCAAAGGATCTTTAGCTACAAAACTCTGATTAGATTACTTGACTGACGTTTGATTCGTCTCCTATGATTGTACCGTCAAGTGTAATGATTTTTGCTTTTGATATTGTTTTGATTTTGTTAATTATTGGGGATATGGATTTTTTGTATTGCTTTCTATGTGTTGCATAAAAATACTTGTTAAATGACGGTACTATTGTAATTTCGATGTCCCCTGTCTTATTTGGAAATATGTTTTCTTTCTCTGTTTTTATTGAAACCCATACACGTTGTCCATTCATTATGGAATCTTCTTGAAAAAATACCGGATGAATATGTCCCATGATAATTTTATCTACATGGGAAAAATTTTCTGAGGGCATTGTATGCCCATGTGTCAACAAAATATTATCTTGAACCATTCCCGTTGAACTGATCATTGAGATATTATCTGGGACTAGTCTTTGAATATTTGCATCATGATTGCCAGGAACTAATGTCACATCACATTTCTCTCTTATTTTTTTAAAAAATAACGGTACGTCATTCCATTCGTTTTTTGTTATTGTTTTAACACTTGATTTTACATCTCCTAATAAAATAACTGAATCTGGTTTTTCCGAATCGATTATCTCTGTTAATTCTTGGATTGATTCATTCACAGGCGAATTCTTTCCTATGTGGATCTCATTTGATGTCATATTGTTTTCAAATCCGATGTGCATGTCTGTAACTATGAGATTCTTTCTCTCTCCTTCTAAAATCAGAACTGGTTTTGATGGAACTATTCTGATTTGCAACATCAAAGTTATACTGTAGATATGTGATTAAATCCTTATGACTAAAGACTCGGAAAGAGTTCAATCAATAATTTCTGAAAAACGTGTAAAATTACACGTTTTTGAACCCAGCCAACGAAAAATCTGGACGGTAGTTGGGCTTGGTGAAGAGCATTGGATGGATCCTGACGATAGTTATTGCTCTTGTCCTGGATTTTATTTTGGTAAACTAAATGGGAAAACAACATGTTATCATTTAGAGTCAACATGTCTTGCTAGGAAAGATAACCAGGTTGAGACAATTGTTTTCTCTGATGATGAATTCTCAGATTTTTTGTCTGGATTAATTTCTGATTTGTAACAATTAATTATTAGAATGTGTTAATAACTAGAAATTTTACTTACAAATATGAATGATGATCAACAAAACTTAGAAATTGAGAAAATCGCTAATCTGATGGTTCATGATGACCTTTCTCATGATGAACAAGATGTTGCAAAATTAGAAAAATACAAAGATCAAATCAAGGAAGATTTTGATGTTGATGATGAGCAAGCTATGAAATTAGTCTATGAAACGTTACTTTATAGAAAATTAAAAAATTCTGATTCTGGTGACGTTTTAGAAAAAGGTAGTGAGTTTGGTGCTGGTTTTAGCTAAAGTTATGCTAATGGAACAGTGCCAATATCATCTTTAGAAACTCCTTTCCAAAGACCAATCATTCCCTCTGGTTCTACATGTTCAACTTTGGTGATTTGTTGAATCTTTATGTGATCTGGATTAGGAGGCATCCATAACATTGCCATGTAATCTCCTATCTCTCCCACTTGAGTTGGCAGAGCCATAATGATTCTCTCTGCTGAAAATCCTTTTGTAGTTAAAGCATTTGTTGCCTTTTCTTTAAGATCCATTCTTCCATGGAGGAACAAGTAGACATCTTTTTGAGTGTCAATTTCTGCCATACTTTGACCTAGTTTTTTAAACTAAATCAACCTTTCCAGTTCTAATTTATCCAAAAAGGGTTAAATTAGAACGGATAAAATTATTCGTTGTGAAAATCTTCACTGTCGGAAGCAAATCGTTTGTAACTAGTTTTCAACTAGCTGGCATTCCAGGAAAAATCTCTGAAGATCCACAAAAGGCATTTGCTGAAATCAAAACATTAACCGATGATTCTGATGTTGGATTAGTTTTAGTCAGTGATGATATTACTGAATCCATCTCCGATGAATTAACTTTACTTAGATCTCAAAAATCCACTCTTGTATTTTCATTACCTGCCACTGGAAGTGAAAAAACTGAGGTCGACTATAGAGTCATGTTAAAGAAGATTCTTGGTGTATAATCTACTTATGATCAAATTTCCAATCCTTGACCATGAAAACTGCTTCTGTTAAAGAACCATCTGTTATTTCTGTAAATGAAATAGATAATCCTCGGTTAGGATCCGGTGAAGTTTTAGTACAAATGCAAGCATGCGGTATTTGTGGTTCTGATTTAGAAAAAGTATTTGGTCAATATGGACAACCTTCAATGCGTTTAGGCCATGAACCCTCTGGAATTATCTTAGATGTTGGATCTGATGTAACTGAATTTACAAAAGGTGACCGCGTATTTACTCACCACCATGTCCCATGTTATGATTGTCATCTATGTAATCATGGAAATGAAACAATGTGTCCAAAATATTATGAAACGAATCTTTCTCCATGTGGGTTATCTGAAGAATATGTAGTTCCTGCATGGAATGTATCTCATGGTGGGGTTCTAAAAATCTCTGATTCTCTAACCTTTGAGGAAGCCGCAATGATTGAACCTTTAGCTTGTTGTGTAAGGGCGTGGACTAAATTTCTATATCGTGAAGGTGACTCTGTTGCAGTTTTCGGTGTAGGTCCTACTGGCATGATGCACGTAATGTTAGCACATACCAAAAAATTCTCAAAAATCTTTTGTTTTGATGTTAATGATTTTAGATTAGATTTTGCAAAACAATTCAACATTACTAACTCAATAAATTCAATGGATAAAAATAGAATGCAAATCATTTTGGATAATACTAATGGACAAGGCGTGGATGTGGCAATAGTTGCTACTAGCAGTCTCAAAGCCCTTGATGATGCCATAGACATGGTGCGAAAAGGTGGAGCAGTAATGATGTTTGGTGTTCCATCAAAAGGGGCAAAACTAGATCTTGATATGAGCAAAATTTACTCAAAAGAGATCACTCTAGTTACAAGCTATGCTGCATCTGATTCTGACACAAAGGAGGCATTGCGTCTCATTGAATCTTCTCAAATCAACGTTAAACAACTGATCACTCATACGTATCCCATCATTGACTCACAAAAAGCATTTGATCATGCGCGAAGTGGTGATAATGCAATGAAAATTATCATTACAAAATAAGAAAGGCTTAAGAAAGGTATTTTTTTCTTTCAAAATCGAAGAGATATGGATTGGGGATTACAAAATAGAATTTCTCGTATCATTAAACCGCACAATAATCGCGCTCTAATGTTGGCTGTCGATCATGGATATTTTCTTGGCCCAACTGAAAAATTAGAAAATCCGAGAAAAGTAATTGCACCACTTTTGAGACACTGTGATTCCTTAATGCTTACTAGAGGTGTTCAAAGAACATCAGTTCCTGCAACAACTGATGTTCCTATGGTATTGAGAGTGTCTGGTGGTTCAAGTATCATTGGCGATGACTTGTCTCAAGAAGACATTACTGTATCTATTGAAGACGCAATTAGATTGAATGCAAGTGCACTTGCAATGTCTATTTTTGTTGGCTCAAAATATGAATATCAAACAATTGTTAATTTAGGAAAACTGGTAAACGAAGCTGAAAAGTATGGATTGCCTGTTTTAGCAGTCACTGCAGTTGGAAAAGAACTTGGTAAAGATGCGCGATATCTTTCCTTAGCCTGTAGAATTGCTGCTGAACAAGGTGCACATATTGTCAAAACTTACTATTGTGATAATTTTGAAAAGGTTGTTCAATCTTGTCCTGTACCAATTATTGTCGCAGGCGGAAAGAAGATTCCAGAACGTGATGCATTACAATTGACATACAATGCAATCAAAGGCGGCGCCGTAGGTGTTGATATGGGCAGAAATATCTGGCAATCTGAACATCCAGTTTCTATGATTAAAGCAGTACGTGCAATTGTACATGGAAATCTAAATGTCGATCAAGCTTTTAATTTGTACAAAAAATTAGTTAATGAAGAACCAAAAAAGAAATCAAGCAAACCCAACAAACCTAATCAAAACAAACCTAATCAAAACAAACCTAATCAAAACAAACCTAATCAAAACAAACCTAATCAAAACAAACCTAATCAA
>PFRJ01000113.1 GCA_002788515.1 Nitrosopumilales archaeon CG_4_9_14_0_2_um_filter_34_16
AATAATTAATCCTTAGCTTTGGATCTTGCTGTGTAGAAATACTGAGAATGTGATCAAAATATGTTAATTGTGCAACCGATCTATTAAATTGAATCATTACCTATTCATTCATACTTCAAAGTTTTCTTTGAAAGCAAATTCGTGTTGATATAAAATTACTTGATATGGTTACAAAAATTAAATTTAACTAGATATGAAAGAATGTAAATATCATAAGCTAAATCACTTACAGATAAAGCCATAAATATTAAATTTTAGTAAGAATCAAAATATTTCTGTAAAATTTTTATTTTCAGATATCTAAATTTTCTGTAAAATTATTTAGTAAAACTTCCAAGTTTTATTTTAGATTGAATCAAAATTATTGAAAGAAACATGATTGAAAATATCAAAGTTGGTAAATTCATTTCTGGAAGTGATTTGTCAGGAGATATTATATCTCCCCAAGTAGATGGAGATGGAAAGTTAAGAGGGTTTTCTCTTGTAGAATTTTCAGGCCACGAATAAAATTTCTCTGAACTCGCATCATATACTGAAATATAAAATCCATAATTGTCTGAACGCCCAAATAATCCGATTGGAATTTTAAATTCATAACTTGGGTGTGGAGTTTTACTATATCGATCGTTTTCATCAGATATAGTACTAATTGCAATAAAATTATCAGGATTTAAAATTTTTTTCATCGATATCATAGAACCATTTAGATTGTTTCCCTGAAAAACAGAACCATTATTATTTTCTAATAAAACAGAGAAACAAAAATCGTCAGTATCATGAAGTTTATTTTTGTTATTTTTTCCATCAATGCAAACTGTTGCTTCATCCATATTTTTGTCAAATGTGATATCATTAACAGGATCAATGAAAACATAGATGTAATCTCCAAAATGTGCTGTTCTCAAATGTATAACCATTTCATCATCAAATGTGTATAGATTATAACTTGATTGCTTCCATTCTGATAAATTTGTCCATTTACCATCAAAGATTACATTTTCCATACTAGGCGATACTGTAATTAAAATTGGTTCTGATGTTGCAAGAATATTTTCAAATGAAATAAACAATATTAAAGAAATAATACACATAAAAAAGAAATTAAAATTCAAGTAACTTATTGAATTTCTAACAAGTATAAAAAAAATCAAAGTGAAATTTAGTCAAGTTTATAGACATGAATAACAAAATAATTTTGTGACTAAAATTGTAATTATTGGAATAGGTATAGCAGTGATAATTGGAATTGTTGCTGTATTAGCTGTGACTTCAATGCAATTATCAAATACAGAGTCAATATCAGATAAAATTGTGGATGAAACTATACCAGAGGAAGAGACAGTCATAGAAGAAACCACACCAGAGGAAGAGACAGTCATAGAAGAAACCACACCAGAGGAAGAGACAGAAGTGGGCGGACGAGAACTAAGTGTAGAATTGACTGAGTCGATAAACCTCAAATCACCATAAAGGGCCAAAATGGATCTATTAGTTGAGGGTTTTTTGCCAAAGTACCTATAATAGAGCAAATGGTTAGCAAAGCAATGAAAAGAACAACATCTATTGTGTTATTTGCAAGTATCTTTGCAATTACAGTAGGAGCCTTAGGTTTTAGCGGAAATTCTGCTACATCTCTAATGGTTGCTGCTTTACCACAAACTCAGGAAAATGTAGGCATGCTAGGTCATGTTGAATACAAACTTCTTGATGAAATGGGAAATGTGAAAGCATACATGCAAAATGACAACATAGTAGTTAATGACGGAAAAGACTGTGTAGCAGAAAAAATCTTTGGAGATCCAGGCACAACATTAGCTTGTGGTCAAAGTGCAAACGTTTTCAACTATATTGGTATTGGAAACGGTTCCACTGCAAATATTGCAGCTACAAATGCAACATTAGCAGATGCAACAGACGATAACACAGGAAACTGTGCGCATACAGATGCTGGTGCAGGAGCTACATCAGGTGGTGAAATGGCTAGAAGACTAGTTACACCAACTAACGTTGCAGCATCAGGAACAGGTACTGTTGTCACACTAGATACATCAAGTGCACCATTTTCCTTTACTGCAGGTAATGCAACTGTAGTTAGAGATTCAGGTATTTTCAATGCTAATTTTGAAACACCACTAAATGGAGCACAGTGTGGCGGAAATGCTGAGACTGGCGGAGATGCAAATGTTGAATGGGACATGTTCTCAAGACAATTGCTAAACGGTGCAACAGGAATTACTGTCAGCAGCGGAGATAGTCTATCCG
This sequence comes from Nitrosopumilales archaeon CG_4_9_14_0_2_um_filter_34_16, assembly GCA_002788515.1. Taxonomy (GTDB): domain Archaea; phylum Thermoproteota; class Nitrososphaeria; order Nitrososphaerales; family Nitrosopumilaceae; genus Nitrosopumilus. The sequence goes on from PFRJ01000113.1 coordinate 2,263, forward strand.
TTAAATGGACAATCACAGTAGGATAAGATTGAGATTTTTTTAAACCAATCTTGTTTATTATTTTTATATTTTTCAAACATTGTTTATTTTATAATGTTGACAATTTTTTTTAATTTTACAAACATCACACATTGGAGATATAGGTTTGCAAATGTTTTGTCCATACATCACAAACGTGTCATTAATTTCAATCCAAAATTTCTTTGGTATTTTTTTCATTAATTCTTGTTCTGTATCCTCAGGATTTTTTGTATTAACTAACCCTAGTCTATTTGAGATTCTATGAACGTGAATATCAACTGGAATAGCAGGTTTCTCAAAAGCATACACCAAAACGCAGTTAGCAGTTTTTCTACCCACACCAGGCAATTTCACCAATGTTTCCAAGTCGTCAGGCACAGTTCCATTATATTGAGTGTCAATAATTTTGGCTACCTCAATAATTCTTTTAGATTTTACGTGGTAAAATCCAATTGATTTTATGATTTTTTCAACATCCTTTACTTTGGCATTTGCTAAAGATTTTGCATTTTTATATTTAGAAAATAAAACTTTGCAAACTTTGGTGGTACTTTCATCTTTAGTGCGAGCCGAGAGAATAGTTCCTATTAGAATACTAAATGGACCACCTTGTTCAACCTCATGAAGTTCTCGTAATGCAGTCATTCTAGGAGGTTTGACAGAATTCATAGTATCTGTCATTCCCTGAAGAATTTTTTTCATGTTAATGATAATGTACGTACAAGTATTATATCTGTAGGAGGTAATCATACCATTGGAATTAACTAAAGAAGAAGAGTCTGCATTAAAAGGTGAACAAGGAGAAATTATGCAGATGGCATATAGAATTTTAGTTGCCACCGGTGAATCGACAGATGCAGAAAAACTTGTTCCAATAGAATGGGCTCATCTATCAGGTGTCAATTATAATACAATAGGTGATGCAGGAGAAGAATTTCTATCCAGTATTAGTAAAAGTGCAAGAGTAAAAGTAAAAACAACGTTGAACCCAATGGGGTTTGACATAGATAATGTTTCAAATTATAATTTGGATGAAGATTTTATTTCAAAACAACTTTCCATAAAAAATTCTTATGAATCAATTGATGTTACACCATCATTTTCATGTATTCCCTATGAGATATTTAATATTCCAAAGAAAGGAACTCAGGTAGCATTTGCAGAAAGTAATGCAGCGATTTATGCAAATTCATATGACAATCTAAAAACAAACAAAGAAAGTGCATTTAGTGCTCTTGCAAGTGCACTTACTGGGAAAAGTCCATACTCTTCATTAAGAAAAGAAGATGAGCCAAACATTACAATTAGAATGAAGGTAGATAATCCAAATGAACTAACATATGGAATGTTAGGATTTTTTGCAGGAAAGGTTGGAGATATTTCTGTAAACGTATCAGGTTTGGGAGAAATGGATAGGCGTCAATGCAAAGCCATGTGTGGAGGTATGGGAACTTCTGGAACCTGTGCAAAATTTGTTTTTGGGGAAGGAAATTCTGATTGTGAAAAAATAGACTTTGATGAAAAAGAGATGCAAAAGATTCATGATGAATTAAACACGGCAGAAAAAGGGGACATCATTACACTTGGCAGTCCTCAATTAGGATTAGATGAGATATCTGATCTTGTTGACAAACTCAAAGGACGATCATTTAAGAAGAGATGCATGGTATTTACTCCTAGAATTGTAAAGGAACAAGCAAAAAAGATAGGATATACAAACGAATTAGAACGTGCAGGATGTGAAATTCTTTCAGATTGTTGTACATGTTTAACACCATTAATCAATAAAGATGATGTTGATGCAGTTACAACAAATAGTATCAAAGGAGCATTTTATCTAAAAAATTCCAATGGTGTAGATGTAAATCTAAAATCATTATCACAGATAATTGAAGATGAAACACAATGAAAGTTCTTGTTCAAGGTAAAGTGAGAGGAATTGTTCTAAAATCAGAAATGCCAATTAATTTCTTGGGAACAGTTGATAAAAAAACAGGAATGATTAGTGATAAGAATCACGATTTATTTAAAAAATCTATTCGAAATTCAATCCTAGTATTTCCATCTGGAGTTGGTAGTAGTGTAGGCGCATATACAATATATTCAATAAAATCAAATAATTCTGCACCATTGGCAATGATTTGTAAAAAATCTGATCTTACAGTTGCAACTGGATGTGCATTGGCAAACATTCCACTTGTAATAGTTTCTAGTGAAGAATTTACATCAATTCAGAATGGACAGAATATTTCTTTAGATACAAAAGATCAAAACATAATTTCATGTATTAATTAGAAATTAGTCAAGTTCGTTTTTTAGTTAGAAACAGTACTCCAACTAAAACTCCTATTCCTGCTGCTACATAAAATGGAAAGAAAGCAAATTTGTTCTTTGCAGGATCACCTGATAGAAATTCTATAATC
>PFRJ01000055.1 GCA_002788515.1 Nitrosopumilales archaeon CG_4_9_14_0_2_um_filter_34_16
GTATGTGAATCATAGTTTGCATTTGTAAAATTCACCAATGCGAGTGCCGCACCATCAAAATTAGCATGTCTGAGATTTGCCCCACTTAGATTTGCATCTTCCAAATCAGCATTTCTTAAATCAGTATAAAATAAATCCGCCCCACTTAGATTTGCATCCTTCAAGTCTGCACCGTATAATTCGGTATCCCATAACTTTGCATTAGAAAGATTGATTCTTCGCATATCTGCACCTCTTAGTTTGACATAAAATAATATCGAATCACTCAAATCTGCTTCAGTAAGATCAGTACAGCTCAAATCTGCATTATGGATGTCTCTTTTTTTCAGAATGGCGCCTTTCATATTCGAATCTGACAAATCTCTCCCAACCAATTCCTCGTACTCGAAATTGATTTTTGTAAGATCCCGTTTTCTAAACACATCTGATGGGTTCATTGTATGTTTGATTACCCGAATTAACCCATTTGAATTTAGATCTAAATGCTACCTGATAACTAACTGAATAGTTCCAACTCTTGTAGGACTTTGCCCATGGCGTGTTTCCATCGCCGCATCTCCTCTACTCCGTGAGGTCTGTTGTCTTCTAACTCTTTTTTCTGTTTTAGCAATTCTTGATGTCTTTTCACATCACTTCTTTTTGCATTTTCATGTGCCATTATTCATTTTTGAATAAATTTCTATTTGATATTGCTGTTTCTGTCTTTTATTGGAATATGTTGTTATTCACTACTGTCTTCAAATATTGACGCTTTTGAGAATCTCTGGTTTTGAGAATCGTATATTTATGCCACTTTTAACATCTCTAAACATGCGTATATTGCAACTTCACTGTGATAATATCGAATACACTCCTACTAAAAAGGAGATACAGTCAGCTGAAGATATTGAAAATCCTCAAACCCAAAGACTAGAAGAAGTGGTTGTAGTCTTTGTTGCAATAGAAAAAGGAGATGACTTATCAGTTGCTAAAAATGCCATATCTCAAATAAAAAACTCTATGGAAAAAATTGGCTGTAAAAAATTATTGTTATACCCATATGCTCATCTTAGTTCTAATCTTGCAAAACCGTCCATTGCCATAAGCCTACTCAAAGAAATGGAAGATGGCGCATCTGATCTTGAGGTATCTCATTCACCATTTGGATGGACCAAATCGTACAAAATACAAGTTAAAGGACATCCTCTTGCTGAAAGCTTCAAAGTTGTTACAAAGGATTCTGGTGATTCAAAACCTGATGAAGAGTTAACCTCTGATGCTTTAAAAGGCGAATCTAAAATTCGCTCTTATTGGAAAATACTTTCCCCTGATGGAACGATGACTAACATTGGTGATTTTGACTTCTCAAAACATAAAAAATTAGAAATTTTGGCAAAATATGAATCCGCGAAAATTCGTAAAGTTGATCAACCTCCACCACATGTTGCATTAATGAAAAAAATGGGAATTGCAGATTACGAACCTGCATCTGATTCTGGAAACATGCGATTTTATCCTAATGGTCGTTTGATCAAATCCTTGATTGAACGCTATGTTACAGACCAAGTCAAAGAGTATGGTGGATATGAAGTTGAAACCCCAATCATGTATGATTCAGAACATCCAAGCATGGTTAGTTACTTTAACCGCTTTCCGGCAAGACAATACAATATTGATTCTGAAGGAAAAAAACTGTTTTTGAGATTTGCTGCTTGTTTTGGGCAATTCCTTATGGCTAACCAATATCAACTATCATACAAGAATCTGCCCTACAAACTCTATGAGTTAACTCGTTACAGCTTTAGACGAGAACAATCAGGCGAACTTGTTGGTTTGAGACGATTAAGGGCATTTACCATGCCTGATTGTCATGCATTTTGCAAAGACATGCCTCAGGCAATTGATGAAATCAAAATCAGGTTTGATTTATCCCAAAGCGTTCTTCGAGAACTCGGAATTGATGATTCTGACTATGATATGGCTATTCGATTTACGGAGGACTTTTACAATGAAAACAAATCTGCCATTACTGAGCTAGTTCAAAAACATGGAAGACCTGTACTAGTTGAGATGTGGAAAGAGAAATTCTTTTATTTTGTATTGAAATGGGAATTTAATTTTGTTGACAGCCTTGGAAAGGCATCTGCATTATCCACTGATCAGATTGATGTTGAAAATGGCAATAGGTATGGAATTGAATTTGTTGATGAAAATAACACAAAACATAATCCAATAATTTTACACAACTCTCCTAGTGGTGCTATTGAAAGAATAATCTATGTTCTATTGGAAAAAGCCGCAAGAGACTCATACGAAGGACGAAAACCTCAATTTCCTTTATGGTTAGCACCGACTCAAGTTAGAATTATTCCACTTACAGAAGATTTTGATGATTTTTCTGAAACACTTAGAAACAAAATTTCTTTAAACAACATTCGTGTGGACATTGATGATAGAAATGAAAGTATTGGAAAGAGAATACGTGAAGCAGAAAAAGAGTGGATACGATACATTTTGGTGATTGGAGAAAAAGAAGCAAACTCACAGAATCTCAGCATTCGTGACAGACAAACTGGGGATGTTAGAGATCTCTCTTTTAATGATTTTATTAATGAACTTAATGCTCAGACCAGTGGAAAACCCTTCACCGGTTTGAATTTGCCAAAACGTCTCTCAAAGAGACCTAATCTGATGGTGTAGATTTATGAGTTTTCTAGATTTATACATGAACAAAAATCCACTGATCACCGCATCAGATGGTGATTCTGAGCCTGTAGCTACAATATTCGGAGTTCCTTTTGATGCCACCCACTCATACAAACCTGGATGCAGATTTGGACCTGATGCGATTCGTGATTCTTTTAATAATATTGAAATTTTTCATCCAGAACTTAAGATAGATTTAGAGGCCGTAAATATCGAAGATTTAGGAAATACTCGTCATACTGTAGTTGCATCTGAAATGATAGATATGGTAAGAAAAATTACTACTGAGCTTGTAGCAAGACAAAGACAACTATTCATCTTAGGTGGCGAACATTCCATCACATATGGTACGTATACTAGCTTTCCAAAAGAGACAGGGTATGTAGTTTTTGATGCACATTATGATTTACGAGATGAATTTGCAGATATCAAATTGAGTCATGCGTCATATTTACGAAGAATCGTTGAAGAAAGAGGTTCTGAAAACATCCTACATGTTGGAGCTCGAGCTTTTGTAAAAGAAGAATTGGAGTTTCTTACTAAAAACAAAATCAAAACAATTTCTGATAGAGAAATCAGGGACGGTAAAGGACCTAGACTCTTAAAAGATCATGTGTCTACATTTGCTACACTTTATTCTAGCTTTGATCTTGATGTTTTGGATCCTGCATATGCACCTGGAGTAGGTAATCCCGAAGCCGCAGGCATTACTTCTAGGGAATTATTTGACATGGTCTATTCTCTTGAAAATACCAAAGTATCTGGAGTTGATATTGTTGAATTAAATCCATATCATGATAATGGCGCAACTGCCTCCCTTGCAGCAAAACTCATCTCTACCTTAATTGCACTAAATTTATCTAAAAACAATTAATTTTTTCAAGCATAAGTCTTTACGTAAATTGTAAATAATGTGCCAAAACTTATGATTTACAAAATTGCAATTTTAAGCATTTTTGTGCTGCTTTGCCTCATTTTTACTCCTGTTTCCTTTATTAGATGGTATTTTGGGTGTATCACGTGCTAAATAATCTAAGAGATATTCTGTGTCCAACTCTTGAAAAAATCGGAAAGGGATTTGCATCTACCGGACTGTCTCCTAATTTTTGGACTGCAGTTGGGTTATCATTTGCATTGATATCTGCAATAGTCTATGGCTTGGGAATTGAATTTGGATTAATTATTGGTGGTATTTTGTTACTTGTATCTGGATTCTTTGATATGATTGATGGGCAGGTTGCTAGAGTAACTGGCAAGACTTCAAAAAAAGGTGAATATCTTGATTCAATGTTTGATAAAATTGCAGAAGTTGCAATTTTTTTAGGAATTCTAGCTGGCGGATATGCAGAACCATACCTTGTGTTGCTTGCAATCACTCTGTCATTGTTGGTAAGTTATGCTAGGGCAAAATCGGATATTGTCAACATAAAACTACAAGGTATAGGAATTGGTGAAAGAGCTGAAAGACTTTTGGTTATTGCGATAATTGGAATTATTGGTTTTATGGATTATGCTGTAGTTATTGTGGTAATAATATCTGGAATTACTTTGATACAAAGAATGATTTTTACTGCAAAAAATATTAAAGAATAATACTAACGAAGTTTTCCGCGTTTTCTTCTACTATCTTCTGATCTAATTTTGAGAATCTTAAAGTGAATTGCACATGAAATACAATAGTGTTTCAAAACTGTTGGGGATGCAATGTATGCTCCTTGTGCACGTAGCTCTTTAGCTAATGTATGCTCTACTAAATTCAATCTAGATGTGACTTTTTTTGCTTTGTCTTTAGGAACTGTTTGTCCGCAGTTTGTGCATTGCACTGTCCCTGTTGAGCCTTTTCCTCCTTTTGTACGACCTCTACTTGCACGCTTAAGTGGCATGACTCTGAGCGAATTTGCCTACTTATAT
>PFRJ01000105.1 GCA_002788515.1 Nitrosopumilales archaeon CG_4_9_14_0_2_um_filter_34_16
TGCTGCATCTTGAGTAGAGAAAGCTAAAACAGAGATCAATGTTACTAATACAGGAAGTATTAGAAGTTGTTTTATGTTTGTCATTGTATGTTTTATGAAATTTACTGTATTAACCTACGCTGACATGATGGTGAGTTTGATGTACATATTTGATTACAACACGGACAAAACTGTCAATGACAATAACGTCACCAGCATCATTCTTATTTGAAAATGGAGAACAAAGTTAGTCTTCTTTATGTATGATGAATTACCCATTACAGTATGATAACAAAGAAACAAAAATTAGAAATATTTGAAAAAACAATTTCAAATCTTAGAAAAAATTCGTCGGATCGAATAGAGTACCTATCTGAACAATATCGAAAATTGTCTGTAGTCTAGAGTTTAAAACCTAATGAAGATTTTAGGTTCTCACACTTAGGGTAAAATGACAATGCCAAGGTGGTTTTTTGAAGAGTACAATTTATCATCAAATTATTTATGTAAAGAAATTCAAAAAAAATGATGAATTTAGTTTATGCAGCAATAATTTGCAGCGTGTTTCTTGTGATTCAACCATCGTTTGGAGACGTGGAATCTCCTAGAAAACAGATGGAACGAGGGACATTAGCTGCAGACGTAATTTGTAAAGCAGGATTAGAATTGGTAATTCGAACTAACGGTCACCCCGCATGCATCACTCTACAGACTGCTGAAAAAATGAAAAAAATGGGAATGATAATCACCACAATAAAATTTACAGATCTGATAAAAGAAGAAATCACAATCCCAACTGAGAATAAAATTGAAACCATTCCTGCATCAAGCAAATCAATAGTGAATTTTTACATAACAGACCATGACTTGAATTTGGCACATAATGGTGTAGAGGTGGTATCAACTGAGGGATTATTCGAGTTTACAATCAATGGTATTTCTATTGACGGTCCAAAAAGTATGATCGAGACAGGGCCTGATACTGGCAAGTTTTACGTCAAACTAGAATTGCCTGAAACAGTTAATGGAAAACCACTAGATCAGGAGGACATTGTATTAGTAAGATATCTTGACGAATCAGATTATTCTGGAAATTCCAAAAATACAACAATATCGATTCCATTATCAAAAACATATGCAAACGTGCAGACTGTTAGCGGAGGTTCAAGAATAGGCCATGAGTTTACCGTAAGAATTTACGAGCCGGATGCAAACAGAGACTCAAAAAATGAGGATAAAATTTCACTAAGCAAACTAGAGTTTAGGAGTGAAGGCGGAATTAGAACCACACTTGCCAATACAAAATTTGATGCAAACAGGAGTTATCTTGTAGAAACAGGTCCTAACACAGACACATTTGAAGTTGTGATTAAAATTCCACGAGAAATAGACGGCAAAGTTATCCACATTGGAGACGAATATGAGATTAGATATGTCGATAAAAGTACGCCTTCTGGAACTAGCGAGAAGGTGATTCTAAAAGGCAGAATTGGGTAGAATTTGAAAAATGTGCGATTTTAATTAATCACTGAAAAAAATACCATTTAATTTTCAGACCCTCAGGCTCAAATTAAATGGTAAAAAATGGTATTGGAAAAAAATCATATGGATCAATGCTGAAACTCGAAAAAAAACACTAGGATAAATGTATTTAATTTCTCAAAAAGATTTTCAATATTAATAAGTCAAAAAAACAAGTTTGGCTGGGGAAAGATGGATCGCGGAAGACCTTCAGTAAAAGATCAGCAAAAGATCAAATCGACTATTTTGAAATATTATGAAAGAGACATCTCCGCCAAGGTGACTGCGAGGGAGTGCAGGGTTCAATACAAAACAGTTTGGAAATATTACAAAACATGGGACAGTGAAATAATTGATGAAAAAAATTTTTTGGCTCGCATTAAAAATACAAAAGAGAGAGCCATTGAAGCTTTTGACAGAGACATCATCACACTGGACAAAGACAAAAGAAAAATAGAGTTTCTAATAGAAAAGTCGCTTCAGAAAGGAAGTGTGTGGGAATTTGAAAAGTTGATGAAAATAAAATTAAAAATAATGAATCAGAGAACAAAAATAGTTTCTACAAAAATAAATCTAGTTGGAACTCCAACTGCAGATGTTTTGATTAATAACGAGGAAATTTTAGCATGACATATAATTTTACACGGTGGGAAAACGCACATAAAAAATTGGCAATAGACTATTTGGAGAGAAACAACAAACCAGATTCACTTCCAAAAAAGATCACAGAGTGGATAAAAGTTGCCAGACCAAGAGTGGAAGACAAGGAAAGAAACTTTCTTACTTGCCCGTTTTGGATTCCGATTTACAATGATCCGCACAACTACCAAATGATAATGGGCGGACGTCAAATCTACAAATCAACTACATGCACTGATTTTATTGCGTATGTAGCAACTACAAATCCAGGAGTTCAGATTTGCTATGTGACCCATGATCAGGGAAGTTTATCTGCATTTTCAAAACAAAAATTAAAGATTGGGACGTTTTTGGTGAATCCGGTTCTTTCAAAATTCTTGCGCCATCCTGGAAACATCGGAGAGATTTCGCTAAAGAATAACAGCACGATATACCTAGTCACAGACAACTACCAGTATCGCCACTTGGAAGGAAAGTCACCCACATTGTGCATCATAGATGAAGCACAATACCAGGACATTGAGCACGTGGGAAGAGTTCACCAGACAATGATGGCAACAAAGGGAGATGTGAAAATCTTTGGGATTGGAGGAGAGGCAGGCAGTGCATATGAGAAATTATGGAATGAGACAAATCAATCTGAATGGCACTATGACAATCCAGATTGGAGAGAGAACTTGCAGTTTGATCACAATGGCTTGGTAATTGGAGAGTATCTCAAAGATGCATTAAGTGGAAGATGGATTCCGCAAAACCCAAGTTCAAATTCATTTCATGGATATCACATACCACAGACAGTTTTTCCTACAATCCCATTAACAATACAGGATGCAGTAGAAAAATACAAAATTCATCCAAGATTTTCAATCGAGTATCAAAAAAATATGTTGAAAGATTCTGAATTCAAATCTCATGTGATGGGAACTTTTTACAACAGTCCGCACAGACCGGTTACAAAAAAGATGATTGATGATTGCACAAACAATTACAGATATCTGTCATTGTTAAAGTACAATGAAATCAGAAATCTTAAAAAAATATTCGGCAACGAAATAACTGTTGCGATGGGTGTGGATTTTGGTTCGGGTGCTTCAGGTTTTACGGCAATAGCAATTATTATTCTATGGCACAAATCAAAAAGAATACAAATTGCGCACATAGAGAAAAGACCGCCAGAAAACCAACTAAAGCAGGCAGAGTACATCACAAAGTTGTTTAGAGCATCTGCTTGTGATATAGGAGTAGGAGATTTGGGATACGGTGCAATCCAAGTCAAAATAATTCAAGACGGCGGATATTCAGTGGATATGGGGAAACATTTTGAAGGCGTTACAGATGATGAGTTTTTTGGGTGTCGCAGTACTTCAGATAATACAAAACCGATTCAAATTTTTGATGAAACAGTTGATGAACATGGTGATCAGGTGGGAAGAATCCAGATAGACAAAACGTCAAGTATTGAATTTCTGATAGAAAGCATGGAAAATAGGGTGCACCATCCTGCATTCTCAGGTGAGAAATCAAGGAGCAGGGCAAAGTTAATTATTCCATCAAAGAATGATTATGAGATAGATTTTCTATTAAAGGATCTTTTTAGCATCACGAGAAAGGATCTGCAAAATTTGGAGAAAGTAATTTCAGACCCAAGGCAGCGTCCAAGAAAGGAATACAACCATCCGCCGGATTCGGTGATGGCTTTGGTGTACGGGATTGTAGCGTTGAAGGTAGACAAAGAGAGGAAATGGAACTGGATTAGTGGATAAAATGAATATTTTGAGCCTGTAAGTATTCACAGTATGCATACTATACTCATGTTTCTTAATACCATTCTAATTTTAGTTTGATCTGTGAAACAGATTGAAACTCTGATAACTAACAGTCAGATTATTACTCTAGGAAAATATCATACCACTCAGAGGGGAGAAAAGAATCATGAATGATCCAGTAAAAAGTTTGATTGAAGAATTGGGTGCTCATCTTTCACAAAAAGAGCATTCAGATATTGTGTTGAATAATGGGAAAGGAAAGCAGTTTCTCATTGCACCATCAGAGTTTAAGGAGATAAAGCCAGTTGATAATCCCCGCAAGATTGCATTTGTTGATGGTGGTGACGGACCACTAGAAGAGTCGCCGAACTTTTTAATCACAATTAATCGAGTGTACTTTTCATTGTTCCAGGGTAAGAAGAGAATTAAACCCAAAGCGAATCCCCGGGTGCAGTTTTTCTCTAGTGTTACATCAAATATTCAAACTGTAGATGGAAAGAAAACTGTAAGTTACGATACAAAATTATTTCCACATACCACTGAAGATAAAAAATATCTTCCAACAGAATCAGACCTGACATCAAGCACTGAGAGCACTACCGTACTACAAGGTGCAAGATTGAATTCCTTGGGAAGACGATTTGCTGAATGGCAATTGGCAATTCATGTTGTACAATCAGAATTGGAAAAAGGAGACATGATAGTAATGGATGGTTCTCTGCAGACAAGTTTTAAAA
>PFRJ01000046.1 GCA_002788515.1 Nitrosopumilales archaeon CG_4_9_14_0_2_um_filter_34_16
TTGCAGAAATGAGGTAATGATAGCACTGCCTGAAGCAGGAGTGGAACTAGTAAAACAAGCTTTACCAAAATTAAGATCACTTCACGACAGAGGAGTCAACATTACAATTCTGACGTCAGATAAGATGGACAAGGAATCCATCAAGGCAATCAAACGAGTTGCAACTGTAACAATCAAGAAAGGATTGTTTGGCGGAGGCATAATATCTGATAAAAGATATGTTGTAATTTTGCTAGGTCCAGAAATAGGAGGAGTAAACTCTTCAGAAGTTGTTGCAATCTGGGCAGATCATACGGGATTGGCAGGATTCGCGCGTCAATATTTTGAATATTTATTAAAAGACTCGAAAAAAATATAGGATTCATCCATAAGAGTGAGTAAAGTATTTTTCTAGTAAATGTAATATTTTACGATCTGAAAAATATGACAGTTAGATTGTCAATGATTTTTCAATCATAATTATTTTAAGCATTAACTACTACAAAAAAATATTGCAGATAAGAAATTTGAAATTCAGAATATATCCAAACCAATATCAATGGAAAAAAATTCATAACACATTAGATGTATGCAGGTGGGTTTACAATAAAATGGTAAGCCAGACACAAAATGGATTTGTTACAAGAAATGATCTTAATTATTTTCTAACTGAATTAAAAGAACAAGAGCCCTGGCTATATTCATATCATTCAAAAATGTTACAGATGGTTTCAACCCAAATAGATGGTGCACAAAAATCACTAATACAATTACGAAAAAATGGATATGATGCAAAAAGTCTAAAATTTGCAAAATATTCAAAATATCGAACATTCATCTATAATCAGTCTGGATTCAAAATCCAAGATGGTTTTCTACATCTCTCAAAAATAGGCAAGATCAAAATTATACAACATAGGGAAATACCAGACAATGCAAAAATCAAACAAGTAATAGTTACAAAATCAAAAAGCGGTAAATGGTTTGCATGTTTGACTATTGATACATCTGAATCAATAATGGATATTCCAAAGATTAGTTTCAAAAAAGCAGTTGGAATTGACGTTGGAATCAAAAATTTTGCCTATGACAGTAATGGAAACCAAACACCAAACCCACACAACCTCAAAAAGATGCTAAAACCGCTCAAAAGAATACAACGCAAGGTCTCAAGACAAAAGAAGGGATCAAACAACAGATTAAAATCGATTCTTAAAATGCAAAAGATTCATGAAAAGATAGCAAATAGGAGAAAGGATTTTCAGCACAAACTATCTACACAGTATGCAAAAAACAATGATGTTATATTTGTAGAAAAACTAGAAAAACTTAACATGGTAAAAAACCACAAACTGGCTCAGAGTATAATGGATGCTAGCTGGGGAACATTTATTCAAAAATTGGAATACAAGTGTAAATTGTTTGTTGAAGTACCCGCCAAAAATACTACTATTGACTGCTCACGTTGTGGCAACAAAGTACCGAAAAGTCTGGCAGTTAGAATACACAGATGTAATTTGTGTGGTCTTGTATTAGACAGAGATCATAACGCATCAATTAACATCCTCAACAAGGGATTGAACATGTCGGCAAAAGTCGGCTATAAAATACCGCAGGAACTGCGGGAAGTAACGCTTGTGGAGATGCCAAGGCATCAAAGAAGCAAGAAGAGGCCATCAACTTATTTAGCGGTAGTTCACTAAAAGACTCACAGAAGGTATAACATGGATAGTATAGAGGACGAAGAGATTCTATTTGTCGGTACTGCAGAAGCAGAACATGTAGAGATGTATCTCAAAGCAATTTGGCACATCAAAGAGAGAGGCGAGGATGTGAAGATAAGCACGATTGCAAAAATGCTCAACGTAAGACAACCAAGTGTAGTTCAAATGCTCAAGAAATTGAATTTAAAAAATCTTGTAAACTACAACAAAGCAGGAGTAAAACTCACAGATGACGGTGAGAGAATAGGTGCAAGTATGATGAGAAACAGCAGATTGCTTGAAGTTCTCATGGATAGTGCACTCAAAGTGGAAATTGATGAGGAGATGGTGTGTGGAATTGAGCACCACATGAATAAGCAATTTACAGATGCGCTTTGTGTAATGCTAAAGCATCCAAGAAAATGTCCACACGATCATGAGATTCCAATGGGCGAATGTTGCAAGTCAGCATAAGTGAAATTACATCCCAAAAGATGGTTCTGTCAAGGTTTAGACTACGCTCATGTGCACATAACACGCAAATTTTGCCTATGACATTAGCACATGGCCAGATTTTAAGGTTAAATTAGCATTAATTTCCAATGGAAGACAAAATAGAAAATATTTTTGACTCAGATATACGAAATAAGAAACAGCAGATCTAAATGATAGTATTAAAATACGAACACGGAGGATGTGTGTAAATGACTGAGGGAGTGTATCCATCCATCCAGTTAAAAGATCTACTTGGAAGATCATTAAATGATGTTGAATCCAAATATGCTCCAAAAGAAATTTTCTATGAAGGAGATATGGAAATTCCATTACCATGTCCAAGAGTCTCTATTATTGGTTCCAGAGGAGCATCAGAAAGAGGACTTGCCGAAGCTAAAGAGATCACAAATGTATTGATAGAAAACGAAGTGGTAATTGTCAGTGGACTTGCAAAGGGTATTGATACTGTAGGACACAAAACAGCCATAAAAAATGGAGGTAGAACCATTGCAGTTATTGGAACTCCGTTAAACAAGGTTTATCCAAAAGAGAATCTTGAGCTACAAAACGAACTTAAGAAAAATCATCTTGTTATTTCACAATATCCAGTTGGTTATCCAACTACACCTAAAGACTTTGTTTTTAGAAACAGAACAATGGCATTAATTTCTGATGCTACTGTAATTGTAGAAGCTGGCGATTCTAGTGGTTCACTACATCAAGGCTGGGAGACACTTAGGATAGGAAGACCGTTGTTTATTTGTAAAGCAGTGGTTGAAAACAATCAATTAGAGTGGCCAAAACAGATGATTGAGTATGGAGCAATGAAGCTTGAAGAGTCAACAGATATTCTAGAAAATCTACCATCAAACATCAAAATGCCTGAATTGTTTCAATAAATATAATGAAAATATCTGAAGTTCAGTTTGGTTCATTGTTAACGTATACACCAAGAGGAAATCAAACAGAACATTACAAATCAAGAACAGTAATGAGAAATCTAAAAAATGATGAAGTATTACCGTCAGGAAATTTAATGTCAGTAGATATTGCTAGGACAATTCAGAGTAATTTGAGAAATTATCCGTTTAGTGATTATTTTAATGAAAAAACTATGTTAGTTCCAACTCCAACTAGCTCATTAATTAAAAAAGATGGGCTTTGGGTACCACAACGTATTACATCGGCATTAGCAAATGCTGGCTTGGGAATTAATGAAGAATGTCTAATGAGAGAAACACCATTACCAAGATCTTCTACTAGTTTAGCATCAGACAGACCCAAAGCAATACAACATTACAATTCAATGAGAGTGAAAGAATCATTGTTAGAACCTCAAGAGATTATTTTAGTGGATGATGTAATAACACGAGGAGCTACAGCAATGGGAGCTGTAAATAGACTTGCAGAAGCATTTCCAAAAGCAAAAATTCGTGTTTTTGCTATAATGAGGACAATTAGTAATTCTGCTAAATTTTCAAAGATTATTGAACCCTGTATAGGAACTATTTCACTAGTAGAGACAGACAGCTTTAGAGATCCCTAGAAAATGTTTGGATTAGGAATCGTCTAAACCTTGTAATGTATGATGGTTTTTTATAAAAATCAGGTAGACAAATTAGTTTTAGATTGTGGCTGTCATGGTGTGTATATCACGCAAATTTGCAGTTATGTTCTTGGTTTTTTCTTCTTTTTGCTAGTTTTTGGGGGTTACTGTTATTGAGCCGAGTTTTGCAGATTCTAGTTTTTGCAGTACATATGATGCAAGTTTGATGTAGATGTACTGTTTTGCCCTGATTGGGAATCTTAAATGGTTGTCAATTATTTTGTATGTTTGATTGTCAAGAGTTATCATGTCTCTTTTCATGTATGGCCTGTTTGCATTTGGGTATTTCTTTTTGGTTGCACGGTATAGTTTGAGTCTTGCCTTTGCAATAGATATGGAATCATAAACATATTTTGCATAAAAATCTGAATTATCTCTGAGATGTTTATACAGTTCGTGGTGCATTGCATTGCGTGAAGTTAGGTTTTTTTCATCTGAGATACGAATAGCCTCATTTGTACACAATCTGAAATAATCAAAGACATATGCCAGATCATCTTTTTTGTCATGGAACTGCCAAACACACTTTGTATGTAGAATTATTAACTCATGTATACTGTGTTAAATTATTAGAGATTATAGTGTAATACTCATAGTATTTTTGTCCCTATGACTTAACCGAACCCAAAAGATATATCGTCTTAGAGATCACATTGATTCATGGCATGTTTCTGTGGATGCGAAACATATGAAAAAAATGATGACGGATTCAAAATTGCATGTGTAAAGTGCGGACATGGTCCTCAGAATCATAGCAATGAATTCAGAGATGCTGCAAGGAAGAACGAATCACAAAGTCAAAAACGTGATGCAGACTTTGGATGATCATTCTCCAATGATTTTAACTAGAACTCTTTTTGGCCTTTTGCCATCAAATTCACCATAAAAAATTTCTTCCCAAGGTCCAAAATCCAACTCGCCATTAGTTATGGCAACAACAACTTCTCTTCCCATAACTTGTCGTTTTAGATGAGCGTCTGCGTTATCCTCGCCTGTTTTGTTATGATCATATTGTGTGGTTGGTTCATGTGGAGCTAGTCCTTCTAACCATTTTTCATAATCATGAAGCAGCCCACCTTCATTATCATTAATGAAAACACTTGCAGTGATATGCATTGCATTTACAAGACAAAGTCCTTCTTTGATTTTACTCTTAACCACTAGTTTTCGTACATCAGAAGTGATGTTGACAAATGCTCGTCGTGTTCCAACTTCAAATGTCAGATATTCAGTTAGTGATTTCATATGTTTTGTATAATAATCAGTAGTTAAAATCCTAATGCAGGCTCAGAACTCAAGATCCTCATCATCAATCAAAGGGATAGGTACATCACGGCCTACAGCCACAGTTTAAGTGGATTCCTATTGAGTCTTTCAAGAAGCTTGATAAATGGCGAATTGTTGATCAGTTCAAAATGGTTGCAATAGATACACCTGCGTCATTGGAAAGTTTTAGAAGGTTTGTAATCTCAAGTACGTGCAAATCCTATGCTCCAAGAAGTTATTTGGAGGATTTTGAGGTTTTTGCAGAAAGAGAGGACAATTTAGGTGCAATTTATGTAGAAGCAGCTGACAAAGTAACTTTGAAAAAAATTAGAGACATTACATTTGTTAATGGAAAAGATGTTTTGGGAATTATTTACAACTCAAAGAGCGGAAATACATCCCTAAAATGGAGGCAATTAAGAAGAAACAACGGCAAAGTTACTGGCGAAGCTTCTGCAAATTCTCTTACAAATCTAGCAGAATCAGGTGTCTTGACTTTGGATTGGGTTGAAAATTACTTGAAAAAGAAAGCTGAAGAGACAAAGACAGAAACAAGCTAAACTCTTTTCTTTTTGTAAAATAAAACAAAATCATGATAACAAAAACTATAGATGACAATTCAATTTCTGTCATACCAGAAGATTCTGAAGATCTTTTGAACTTGCGTCGCATAATCAAAGAAAACGACAAGGTAATAGGAGATACAACCAGAGTTTTAAAACAAGATAAAGATTATTCCAGGCCCGATAAAGGCGAGAGAATAAAAATCAGGATAGCATTGACAGTGGAAAAGATTTCACTTGATGGTGTTTTGGATAGATTACGAATTGGTGGAACAATTTCTGAATCAAGTAATGAATCAGTACCACACGGATCACACCATTCATTTATTTTAAAACTTAATGACGGAATTACAATTTCAAAGAAAAAATGGTCACCTGTTGAAAAAAAGCTTTTAGAATCAAGCAATAATCAGATTAGCTTTGTTCTAGTTGCAATAGATACAAGTGACAGCGGGATTGCAAGATTAAGAGGAACGCATTTGGAATTCATGCCAAATATTTACTCAGGTTCTGGTGGAAAAAGATACAAAACTAATTTCAACATTGAAAAATTCTTTGAACAAGTATTCCAAGCATTATCAAGTATTTTCAAAGAAGGAGACACGATAGTAATTTTTGGTCCTGGTGAAACAAAAAAGAGATTTGCAAATTTTATTGAAAAAACACAAAAGCTTCAAAAATACAAAATTCAAGTAGTTGAGGGAATTGATTCAGGAGGAGAAGATGGAATCTACACATTTACAAAATCACAAACAATGCAAGAAATAATGTCAGATAACAAATTGGCCAAAGCATCATCAATAATTGATGAAATTATGATTCTTGCAAACAAGAAAAGTAGGAAATTTACAATGGGATATGAAGAAACTTTTAACGCAAATCAGATGGGTGCAGTAGAATCACTTGTATTTTCTGACAAAGCAATTCAAGAAAACAATGAGCAACAAATGATGGATTTTCTAAATGATGTTGAAAATAAGGGAGTAAAAATTTACAGTGTTGATGCATCCACAGACATTGGCTTGAGAGTTACGGGTTTGGGCGGAATAGTTTCTTTGTTACGGTATGCAATAGAATCTTAACTTGTAGATTTTATCAACCATTCAAGATAGGGTTTGTTAATAGAAGTTACATCAATTTCTGCTATTTCAGGAACATCATATGGATGAGTTTCTTTAATTTTCTTTTTCAACAATGTTTTGTTTTTTCTTACAGTTTTGAAAATAGCAAGGTATTCTGATGTATTCTCTATTTTACCTTTCCAAGAGTAAATTGAAGAAATTTTAGAAATATTCACACATGCGACAATCTTGT
>PFRJ01000040.1 GCA_002788515.1 Nitrosopumilales archaeon CG_4_9_14_0_2_um_filter_34_16
GTTGTTTTCTTGATGGTATGGTGTGAAATGCGTAGTTTTATGACTATTTTATGATATACAATGAAATACGGTAATTTTTTAAGCAGCATTTAAAATAATTCTAACATGCTTTCTAAAAGAACCATTATTGGTCTGGTAATCGGCAGCGCAATAATTGCAATTGGGGGTTACTCTTTGATTTTACATATGGGAACAATTACTATTAATGAAAATTATGTCATAGCAGTTGGTGATTCAACATCTTACACAATTCCTGCTCCAAATCATACTCCACAACACATGGAAATAACTGGTGATGCATTTGATCTTAAACTTACAAGCCCAAGTACTGGATTGCAGATCCCATCATCTAATTCCGAAAAAACTATGGAATCATTTAAGGATAGAATTGAGGAACCTTTGATTCTAGATTGGGTACATTTGGAAGATGGTGAAACTCGAATTCAAATTCAAAACACAGGAAATTCGGAATTAATCATAACTGGCAAATTAATTAGAAGCTCTGATCCTATTTGGTTCACATTTGATCTTATGGTGATAACTTCTGGATTGGTTATCATAGGATTCAGTATGGGTTTCACTCTGAGAAAACCCAAAGGATTCTAGCTTAATTTTGCTGAATGATATGAGCCCAAAATTTTCATAAATAGTGTGTCTTGCTTTATTTTCTTTAACATTTCTGAAATTTTGGGATTGTTTGCATGTCCTTCAAAATCTACATAGAAATTGTATTCCCATGTATTTGCTTTTGTCGGTCTTGATTCGATCTTTGTAAGGTTTACGTTGTTTTTGTGAAAATTCTCAATTATTCTGTATAATGATCCTGGTTCATGTTTTATTGAGAATATGATGGATGTTTTATCATTATTTGTTTCAGGGCTGTTTTCTTTTGATAAAATCAAAAATCTGGTGTAATTGTTTAGATTGTTTGCAATACTTTCTGCAATGACTGGCATATGATATATTTCTGCAGCAGCTTTACTTGCAATACATGCACAATTACTCTTGTTTAACCCTTTGATAATTTTTACACTGCCTGCAGTGTCATATGCAGGAATTGTTTTCATGTTGTGTTTTTCAATGAATTGTCTACATTGACCTAATGCTTGTGGGTGTGAGTACACTGTATCTATTTCGTCTAATTTACCAATTCCAATTAAGCAATGCTCTATTCTATGATATACTTCACCTGTTGCATTAAGTGATGTAGAGTATAGCAAATCATAACTTTCACCTACACTTCCCTCCAACGAATTCTCTACTGGTAAAATGGAATATTCTGTTTTATCTGCAGAAGTGCTCTCTAATACTTCTGCAAATGTTGTCAGAGGAATAGTTTCAATTTCCTCATTAAAGAATAATTTTGCTGCAGCTTCACTATAAGCACCTCGTTCACCTTGGAACGAAACATGAATCATTTTTTAACCTCTTAAATTTACAAAATCACTATTTCCAAAGTTTGCAGAAAGTTTCCTTTCATCAATCCATGCGCAGTCAACACATTTTATAGCATCACGCATTGGAACAACTTTGCCACCGCATTTCCTACATTTAGTAAACAAAATTCCTAAATTTGATTCATTAATTACGGCATGAATTGTACCGTTAAGATGACTGATAATTTTTAACGTAACTATGTCGTTAACTAGTGCTACATTTCGTATTCTCATATTTCGTGTTGAACACACACATTCTACTTTTGATGTTGTCGGTTTACCATTAATGTAGTCAATGGAAACTGCAATCATAGATGACATTACTGCTGCAACTGTTCCAATTATGATGTCTCCTACTTGAGGTATTGATAGAAGTTTTGGATGTTTTATGTTTGCAGTTCGTGTTGCCTTATCCATGTATTTCTCACCTACTGTTGCTGCTCTTACCATGTCTCCATCGTCAAAAGCATTATGACCTGCCTCATACTCTTCAATAGATGCTATACTGTCACCAGGAAATGTTGCATTTTCAGACATGCTGAGAATTTTGTTTTTATGATTATAATTGTTTGTGGTATTGTTATATCTTGGTAAATCATATATCTCTAAAAATTCGAAAAAGACCATGAAAGCTCTGGTATATGATGAATATGCTACTGACGATGATTTTTCTAAAATCTTAAAAATTAAAGAAATTCCTGAGCCTAAGCCAAAATCTAATGAGGTTATTTTCAAAGTAAAAGCGGCTGCCCTTAATTATGATGATATTTGGGGGATGAGAGGCAAACCACTTGCAATACCATTACCTCATATCTCTGGGACTGATGCTGCAGGAGAAGTTGTCGCAATAGGTAATGACGTTAAAAATATCAAAATTGGTGACAGGGTCGTCTCACATGGAAATATGTCTTGTAGAGTCTGTAAAGCATGCACTGGTGGAAGAGAATTTGATTGTAGAAAGCGAGCAATTTGGGGTTTTGAAACAGGCCCACTTTGGGGAGGTTATTGTGAATTTACACATCTTCCAGAAGTTAATGTCGTAAAAATTCCTGAAGGAATATCTTATGATGAGGCAGCAGCTGCATCTATGACATTGCTGACGTCATGGCATATGCTTGTAGGTAGAGCAAAAATTCAACCTGGACAATTAGTTTTGGTTATGGGCGGAAGTTCTGGTGTTGGAAATTATGGAATTCAGATTGCAAAACTTTATGGATGTACTGTTATTGCAACTGCAAGTTCAGATAAACTAGACAAATGTTTAGAACTTGGTGCTGATTTTGCAGTAGATCATAGAAAAGAAGACTGGCATAAAGAAGTCAGAGCGATCTCAAAAAAAATTCTCAAATCCGGTAGTGATGTTTCCGGGGTTGATGTGGTTTTTGAACATATTGGTGGCACTCATTGGAATAAAGAATTAACTTTGTTAAATTATGGTGGAACAATTGTTACAACTGGAGCTACCACAGGATACGATGCTAAAACTGATCTGCGTCACATCTTCTTTAAAGGTGTAAATATCCTGGGTTCAACACAAGGCACACGAGCTGAATTGGAACAGGGTCTTTATTGGATGTCTCAAGGCAAAATAAAATCTATAATTGATTCAACATATTCTTTGGAACACGCAGCTGAGGCTCACACAAAAATGCTTCATGGTAAAGGATTGTTTGGAAAAATCTTAATCAAACCTGATCTTTGATTAGTATGGATGATCCAAAAACCAATTCAATTTTAGATGAAGGAAATAGATTATTTTTACAAGGGAAATTTCAAGAAGCAATAACATATTATGATAAAATTCTAAACGAAAATCCTCATCATATTGGCTCTCTTAATAATAAAGGATATGCATTGAGTAAACTAAAAGATTTTGATGGTGCTATGAGATGTTATGATGTAGCTTTACATCTTTTTCCAGACGATCTATCTGTACTGATAAATAAAATCTCTGCATTTCGTAAACAAGGGCATTTTCTTGAAGCATTATCAATATGTGATAAAATTTTAACTATTAATCCAAAATACAACATTGTCCTATATCATAAGGAGCGAATTTTATTTTCTATGGGAAATTTTAACGAGTCTATTTTATGTTGTAATCAAATTCTAAACGATTATCCTGATAATGGGGATGTCTTATTTGATAAATCATGTAATCTTGTTATGGTGTCTAAAAATAATGAGGCACTTGATTTGCTTGAGAAGGCAATCTCTCAAGGAATTCAATACAAAATTAAAGCAAAAAAATCCAAATCCTTTGAAAAACTATCTAATGATCCTAGATTTCAACGCTTGATATTGTAACTATAACCAATGTGGAATTTCTAAATACTCATCAATGCTTTCGTTTCTTAAAATTTTGAGCAGCGCATTTGCTTGAGGTGTAGATAATACTGGCTTGTCAAACTGGTTATCTGTAGAGATTCTTGGGCATGCTACCTGAATAAAAGCATCCACTCCTCTGAGATTTTTTAGCCTCTCGTTTGTAATGTCAGTTAATGCAAATAGCTGAACCTCCTTTCCTTCTTTTTCTAGTTCTCGTTTTATTTTCAGTGCAAAAACCTTGGACAGTTGCCCTTCTTTTAGTCCTACAATAACACCAAATGATTTTGCGTCAGCTGCTTTGTATATTGCTAGAGTTGCTTTCTTTTTTAATTTCTGTGCAAATTCTGTAACTTCCCTTACTTCATTAAAATATGGATCTAGAACATAAGTTGGCAAATTAGTTGATAATGCAATTCCTGCTGCATGAAAATTACTTTGCCCCAAAAACACGTAGGCGTCAACTTCTTTTTTTAATTGGGATGCAGGATAAAATTCACATCCAAACACTTGACCATCATTTAACTGTCCTTTTCCTTTTCCAATTTTGACGTTAATTCCACCATCTGTTAAAATTTTTTCAACCTTGTCGACTTGATGTAAGTGCTGACTGTCTGTTACTAATGAAATAACTTTCCCCTTCAATAAATCCAGACATTTTTGCGCAACACTGTCAAATTCTACGTCATCAAAAGCATCAATTAAAACTAAATTTTTCTCTAATGATTCTGTATTGATCGTATGTCCGATGTTGAATTGAATTTCAGAACCGAG
>PFRJ01000132.1:0-2807 GCA_002788515.1 Nitrosopumilales archaeon CG_4_9_14_0_2_um_filter_34_16
AATGGGTTCTTTATGTAGGTATTGACTACATTATTTAGTAAAAATAGTCTAATCGTAAGATTTGGACTACGAATCCATGGTCGATTTGTAGGTATGGCTGCCCCTGGTATAGTACATTCTCCAAATCTTCTGATGGCCAAGAGAGGGGAGGTTAAATTATGAGAATCTCAAGTAACAGAAATTCTTCATGTCGTGAATGCAAAAAAGAATGGAAGATTGACGAGCAGGTTCATTATGATCCTGATACTAGAGCAATGTGCATTGAGAAAAGATGCTTTGAAACTCAAGTAAGAAAAAGAATTGAGGAAAGAAATGAACACAATAATCTCCAGTCAACCAAAGATGATAACAAGACAAATTTACCAACCAAATTCAAGCTAGAAAATGAAGATGAATTTCGAAATAAAATCCATGAGAGATTAGCCAAATACAAAATCATAATGGAAGAATCAGAAAAGTTTCTTGAAAATCACTGTAAAGCAGACAACAAATCTGATGCAAAACCATCAGTTGAACTAATTTTGAGGGAATTACTATGATGAGTGAAGAACTATCAATTAAACAAAACAAATTCAATGGAATTTCTGTTCCTTCAATTGCATGTTTTCACAGTAAAGATGATCATGTGATAACAGAAAATTATGAAATTGTTTGCAAAAGATGCGGCGTGGTACTTGGAACAGATAACTTGCAGGAAGTTGCTAATGAAAGCACACTAAATCTTTTCCACGAGATTGAACCTGGAACACAACCTGTCAAGGCAGAATTCACAAAGAGAACGCATGAACCCAAATCTGATGTCTCTCCTTTCTCAAATGCATGTGACAAGCTTGGCCTTCCACGACACTGCTATTTGGAGGCATGGAACACATACTCTAAGCTTCGTCACAGCACAACATACTCAAAGGCAGAGATTGCAAGCTTTGCTTTATTTACTGCCTCCAAAAGATATTCCATTCCAAAAAGTGAAAAAGAGATTCAAGATGCAATCCGGATGTCCTTCAAAGTAAAGCGAGTTCCAACAATGCTAAAGGTCTTCTCTAGGATAAAGCTGACTGCCCAAAATCTTGGCATAAGTTACACTGTAGATGAAAAAAATTCTGAATGCTATTATCTTAATTTGTATCTTGCAAGAGAGCAGCAAAACCTAGAACTCAAGGTCGATTTTGATTTGGTTCGAAAGAAGGCAAGGGCTCTATTTGAGGCCATGAGTGGAACTAATGAGGCCAAGGCTCGCAAGGCAGTTCAAATAGCCTTGGGAAGGCGTGGAGGGGCATTCATTGAGTAAGATGGGCTTGCAAAAAGATGATCTAATTCCTCTGGCAGGATTGAGGGAGTGCCCAGTCAGAATAACACTTCACACTGATCTGCAAATTGAGATGATAAAAAAGACAGCCAAGACGGACCCTGACAGCATCCCACCAATAGATGTCGCTGAGCTGGCAGATGATAAAACCCTCATTATAGTTGATGGCCACGCAAGAGCTGAATCTCTGAGATCCTTTGGAATCGACAAGATTAGAGCAAAACTACACAATGTACAAAACATGACAGAAGCAGTAATACTTCATGTAAGATTGAACCAGAGAAACCAAATCAATCCTCTAAAATTTTATGATGCTTATGAGTTTCTAAAAGAAGATGGTTACGACTCTGAAGAGATTCCAAAAAAGCTTTGGCTCAATGAATCGTATTCAAGATTATTCAAGGTCAACCTGACAGAGGAAGCACACCTCTTGCTTGAAAGATATCTTGATGAGCTTGCATCAAAGTATTCTATGGTACACCTGCCAGTGTATGTCATTGAGGCAATTGGAAAGATCAAAGATGAGCAGGATCAAGTAGAATCTGTAAAGATGATGATTCAAATGATTCCACCAAACACTCCTGAATCCAAGATAAGCTTTCCATCATTTGATCAGCTAGAAATTGCATTCTCCTCATTTAGAAAAGAAGTAAAAGAAAGAGAACCAATCATATTTTCATCAAGTGATGATACCAAACCTTCTGCTAACAAATCTGCTGTTTCAAAAAATAATCAAGATGAACAAGCTGTAAGGAGGGTCCATTCAAAAGAAGATATTGATGAAGCAAAAGAGATCATAAGTAACGTTCCAAATCGTGCATTGCTAATGTGTCCTCACGGAACAAAATTTCTAGTTGACACAAAGAATCACACCATATCAGAAATAAAAGAAGACGATACAGTAATATCAATTAGTGGTGATTCTTCCGAACCAGTCTTTATGATTCCTTCAAAACATGCAAAATTTCTGCAACTAGATTTTGGGGACCCAGTATATTTCAAATCATTTAGAACTTGCAAACAGCTTCAAAAGTTTGTAGATAATCTTGAAGATCAAAATCAAAGAATTGTAATAATTGCATCTGAAAAGATTTGACCTTGACTAAAAATACCCGATTAACAAAGGAAACTATCCAGAGATTACGTGCTATGGTATTTCATGGGGGGCACATCAAAAAATCCTCCATTACTGCCAAAGTCCTTGTCCTGTTATATCCTGACAAAAACTATGATATACAAGAAATTGAAGATTCATTGAGGCTAAAGAAAATAGGACGGAAAGGAACAATATTCAATCTGCTGGACAGAAAACTGATATCGTCTAAGGGAAATGATGGCAGCAAATCTTATTTTTTAACCCAGAAGGGTCGTTGGTTTGCAATAGGCCTTACTCTGAACCTTAGTTTTCTGGGTTTGTGTGCCCTTGCTGATGCGTATGGCATGCAGGGAAGGCTAGAAAAAGGCAACTTGGTAGGATTTTACGTCTATCCGAGGTTTGCTG
>PFRJ01000132.1:2876-4759 GCA_002788515.1 Nitrosopumilales archaeon CG_4_9_14_0_2_um_filter_34_16
TGGCAGCAAGATATTCCAAAAAGTCCCTGAGGATAATGCCCAGAATCTTTTCGGATCTAAAACGTCATTATCACGACGACTTGGAAGAGCTGCAAAAATGGATTACGCAAATTCCATCAAGAAGAGAAAACATCTTAGCACAGGACCAAAAACTGCGACAGGATATAAACAAATCCAAGAGAATTCTTTCAAAATTTTCTCAAGTTTGATCTGCTCATAATCTTCAACAAAATTTTGATGAAGATTTTGAGTAACTTTGGTTTTATGGTGATGTCTTTTTAGTCATGTGGTTGAGGAGATTCGAATTATTATCGCAATCAGCATGTTTGCAGTAGCTGCATTCTTTGATGTAAAGGAAAGAAAGATTCAGGATATTATCTGGTTGGTGTGTGGTGGGACAGGAGCAATTCTTTATACAGTTGAGCTTCCTGATGCCATAGATATTGTAAGTATGGTAGTTGGTGTTACTCTGGCATCAACATTTTGGTTTTTCAGACTGTACGCAGGAGCTGATGCACTGGCGTTAATTTCATTGTCTGTTATTTTTCCAACGTATCATGACTTTATCATTCCCCTAAGTATGGTTGTAATTGCTACAACAATTTCAGTAATTTATGGTATTGTATACAATGTAGCTGCCAACTCTAGAACGCTCCTTTTGGATAATAAAATATTTGAAGAGTTTGATGAGCCTTTGTATAGAAGAATTGCTGCATTCTTTTTAATTCATAAAAGATCAAAGAGTGAACAATTTGCCTTTCCTGCAGAAAGAATTGTATCAGGAAGAAAAAAGTTCAGGTTTCGTTATGATCCTGATGATGAATTTTCCAAAGATGATGTGTATGTATCACTTGCAATGCCATTGACTCTATTCTTTTTGATTGGTCTTGTAGGTTTGATAATCACAATAATCTCTCTTGATCTTTCTTTTAGTGTGTGTCTTCAAAATTGTGATTTATCTTAAATCATTTTGAAATTTTTCTTATGTGGTCTCAATAGGACTTGATGTGGGAACTGGCTTTGTAAAATGCGTCTCAGACTATGGTCATGTGATATTTCCATCTCTGTTTGCCTATCGTGATATGGGAAAATGGGAAAAGTCTCAAGGCAGAATCGAGGCTGTAGGAAAACAGGCAAGAGAGTTTTCCAAGTATCCTGACGCTGTAATAATCAGGCCCGTTTCTGAAGGAAGGCCAATTAACCAGCGAGGTTTTGAGGCTCTGGTATCTGAGGCAATTAATCGAGTCTGCAGAATCGGGTTGCAACAAAATAACTTGGATAACAAATACAATTCAGAAATTAGCATTATTGTGGGACTTCCATATGATGCACGCAAAGAAAAGACACGATTGAGAAAAACAATAGAAAATAAAATTCATCTAAAAAAATGTGGAATTGTTCCACAGGTTGCAGGAACCTTGGTTGACATGAACAAAAAAGATGCAATCATTATGTCAATAGGGCAGGGAACAACTGAAATTGTAGTCTTTGATAATCAGGACCCAATAATTGGTGTGAGCTTACCTCAGGCAACTGATTTTATCACACAAGGTCTTGGCGAGTTTTCATATTTGCAGGCAAGTACATTTACCAAACAAAACTCAGAGATTAGAAAAAACGTTGCAAAACTAACTGACATTCTATCAAACAAGTTGTTCAACATTATGTCCAGTCTAGATGAGAAGAACCATTATGATGTGGTAGCATCTGGTGGCGGAATCATGATACCTGGAATGAAAAAATCTCTTGAAAGAAAGATAAAGATGGAGATTCAAGTTCCAAAGATTCCAATCATGAGCAACGCAGTTGGTTTGTACAAGCTGGCAAAAATAGAATAATGACGGAGAGCGATTATGCTCAGTAAAACAGAAAGAGACTTTGTT
>PFRJ01000117.1 GCA_002788515.1 Nitrosopumilales archaeon CG_4_9_14_0_2_um_filter_34_16
AAATTCCAAGCAATTTCTTTTGTTCAAGGAACTCATTGGTCTCAATCAGTAGGTGATAAAGGAATTCTTTACAAATCAATTAAAGATCCATTTTCAAAACTCATCATTCAATCTTCTAATGGCTCAAAAAAACTGTATCATGTACCAAAAGATAGAACTGTTGTTGTAACAAATGATATTGTGCACTTTCTAGGCGAAATAGCTTAAGATTATTTAAAAAATTGATCTACTTGATCTCTGTATTTGATAGCAATTTTTCCAAATTCTGTAAAATCGTCTGCGGTTGGATATTTCATTTTTATTGCAAACTGATTTATGAATATGGATAATGCACTTCCAATAATCAGATTGTAAACACCATCAGCTACATTATTTGAATATGGAAATGCAATTTTGATAAATGGTAAATAAGTTTCAGTCTGAGATATCATTAATTTGATATGTTTTTCAACAAATTCTTCAACATCAGATGGAATTACCATTAATCTTAATTATATTGATTTCTTATAAACAGAACTTTAATTCCTAGGCATGATTTTAGTTATCTTATAATTTGTTCTAGATATTTCTCTTTTCCCTTTCTACTTCTTGGTAGACATCTTAATTGTCTATTGCAACAGGGACAAATAATCCCATCAAACTCTACAAATATTTCACAATAGTTGCATCTTTTTTGTCCAGCAGCATATCTGCCCATTTCTGTTGGTTTGAGAGCCTTGTATCTTTTGCATTTACCTATACAATAAGTCACAATACACAAATAAAATTACTAAAGATAAAATCTTTGATTGCACTGCACTCACTTTTTCAAATTTTTCACAAATGAAATTAAATTTATAGCACTAATTCCATTTTTTATTGTTGTTAGAACTAGACAAGAAAGTATTTGGAAAGGTTACAACTAAAGAAATTATTGGAGCTGATCCGCCTGCAATCCCTGACACTAGGGATATTTTTGAAAAAGAACTAGGATCTTTACTTGACGACCTAACATCACAATCAAAGGAGAATCTTAAAAAACTATTAGAAGAGCAAAAAATCGCTGAAGTTCACATAAATAGCAGACCAGGTGCCATGGCTCTAGCTCAAAACAAAATTCAATTATTTAATCAATATAATGAGAAATACATTCAAGCTATCAAAGAAAAATTAGAATTGTAGTTTTACTTTAATTGGCAGACACAGTTATCTCCATGCCTAATTTTTTTAAAAAACAAAGTTGATGATTAATAAATACCAAGTAATGCAGGATTCCAGAATCGTACATGGTAAGCAAAACAAAAGAACTGTGTCCTAGATGTGCTCAAGGAAAACTAGTCACTGATACTGAATCTGGAGAAATGTTTTGTTCTAAATGTGGATTTGTAATTAGTGAAAAACTACAAGAGGCTGGTCCAGAATGGAGATCTTTTACCCAAGATGAAGGTGGAAACAAAGCAAGGGCTGGTGCACCAACATCATTGACAATGCATGATATGGGACTTGCAACAATTATCAATCCTGTAAACAAAGATGCATCTGGAAGACCACTTACAGCATCTATGAAAAGTACAATTGAAAGACTTAGAACTTGGGATAGTAGAAGTCAGGTTCATGAACCAGTTGATAGAAACTTTAGACAGGCATTTAGCGAATTAAACAGACTAAAAGACAAGCTAGCAATTTCTGATGCAGTAATTGAAAAAGCAGCTTACATTTACAGAAAGGCACTTGAAAAAGGCCTGGTTAGAGGACGATCCATTTCAGCTTTGATGGCATCTGCACTTTACGCAGCATGTCGTGATACTGCAACTCCAAGAAATCTAAAAGATGTAGAAGAAGCAGCTAACATCAAAAGAAAAGATATTGCAAGATGTTACAGATTACTAGTCAAAGAATTGGATTTGAAGATGCCAGTAACTGATTCAATTCAATGTGTTGCAAGAATTGCAAGCAGAATTGGAATTGCAGAGAAAACAAAAAGATACGCCACACAAGTATTGAAATTAGCTCAAGAAAATGAGGTATCTGCAGGAAAAGATCCAATGGGATTGGCAGCTGCAGCGCTATATTTGTCATGTGTGAAAAACGGTGAGGATAAGACTCAG
Source organism: Nitrosopumilales archaeon CG_4_9_14_0_2_um_filter_34_16 (assembly GCA_002788515.1). Classification (GTDB taxonomy): domain Archaea; phylum Thermoproteota; class Nitrososphaeria; order Nitrososphaerales; family Nitrosopumilaceae; genus Nitrosopumilus. The sequence goes on from PFRJ01000117.1 coordinate 2,088, forward strand.
CGAGACATTGCAGAGGCTGCAAATGTCACTGAAGTAACTATCAGAAACAGGTACAAAGGTCTCAAAGAATCACTTGATTTATAATTTATTTTCTTTGAGAATCCTCAACTGGTTTAACAAATCCACCTTCCACTGATTCATTTTGAAAATCCTCTAATGTTTCCGTTTGTTCTTTTCCAATATTCTCTTCAATATTTTCAGGTTTAACAAATCCACCTTCGATAGATTCAGGCGGAGGAATTCTCTTTGATTTTCCTAATCCAACAGTTGTAATCATTACTGATGATAAAATGATAAAGAATACTATTTGCGAATATGCTTCTGAATTTGGTAAACCCATGGTGATTGGATATGTAGCAAGTACTGCAGCAGCTAATCCTCTTGGAATCATGGACTTGGTTACTGCTTTATCCAATTTGGAAAATTTTTTCGTAAGTGTTATTTTACTAACCAATGCTCTTCCATAGTAAATAGCGATTGTAGTCAAGATTCCAAATACAATATATTCTATTTTTCCAAAACTTGCCATTAATCCAACAAACACAAAGAAAAATGATCTCACCAAAAATGTTAATTGATTGTGTGTTGGATCATCCATCTCAACTCTTGGAAGCTTAAATCTCAAAATCTTTGAAAGATGACTCTTGTTTCCAATCATCAAACCAAATACAAGTGCTGTTAAAGCTCCTGATTCTCCAAATGAATTTGCTAAAAAGAACAAAACAAACAAGATTCCTAATGTAAGCATGTATGCGTGTTGAGCATTTCCAAGTTTTGAAGAAACATACATCCAAGGAATTCCTACTCCAAATCCAAGAACTAATCCCACAACTATTGCTCTACCAATTGTTTCTTCTAGTGTTTGCAGATCAAAATGACCTGAAAGAACTGCTTCAAATAATATAAATGCAATAATTGTAGCTAAAATATCTGTTACAGCAGATTCAAAACTTAGAATTGATTTAGTATCATCAGAAATTTTTACATTTCTGACAAGACCAAAAACAATTGCTGAACTACTACCACCTACAATTGAACCTAACAATATACTATCTAGCCACATCCATCCTAATGCAAAATGAGCAGCAAGTGTTATGATTGCTACTGATAAAATAAAACCAAGGATAGCCAATGTTATTGAAAAATGAACAGTTTTTACAACGCGTTTGATATCTAAATTTAACCCACCATCAAACATTATGATTATCAAAGCAAGTGCAGCAAAGTATGGTACCACTCTGATTACAGCTTCAGGCTGAATTAGTCCAAAAACTGGTCCTATTACAACTCCAAGAATCATTAAAAATGCAACATCAGGAATTCCTGTTTTTTTGAAGAATGCTTCACCTGCTACTCCTAAAAAGATTACTACCCCAGCTGCAAGCAATATAACATGAGCCGACGCAATTGGTCCATCTTGAATAGACAATGCACCAATAGAATTTTGCAATTCAGTTAATTTCTCTAAAATCATGGTTGAATCAAAATTGGATATATCTCCAATTTGATCTTTAAATAAATTCAAAAATGATAAAATTATCGGATTCATTTATGGTTAAAAGTAAATCAATCTGAACCAAAGTTAATCCTATCTAGCTAATAATTTCAACTTTATAATTGATTTTAAATAACATATACAAAAATCATTACTGTGAGCGCAACAAATCAACTACGTGCAGATCATGAACAAGTTCGTCGTCTAGAAAAAATAGTTTTAAAATGTTCTGAAGAATTGTACAAAGGTAATACAATTCCATTCTCAGATCTAACAAAAATTACCATAGTAATTTCGGAATTTGTTGATTCTATTCACCATTCAAGAGAAGAAGACTCGTATTTTCCATGTGTTGCAAGTTATGATACACTGAAAGAAGAAATTAGAAAATTTATGATAGAACATGAATTTGGACGCAACATTGCCAGACAAATATCACATCATCTAAAAAGATGGAAAGATGGAGAAGATGCACAAGAACCTGTATCAAGATATCTGAGAACATATGCCATATTTCTAAATGATCATCTTAACAAAGAAAACAAATTCTTTGATGATGCAGAAGATAATGTTTTATCAAAAGAAGAAGAGGTTGAAATGTATGAACAATACAGATCAGTTTTTGCCATAGTAAAAAAAATAGATGAACTTATTGCTGAGATTGATTACTTGGAAAATCAACCTTGGGCTAAAAATTAACGTAAACTCTTTATGGGTTATTCAGATATTTTGCTTATGAAACCTTTCATTCTTTGGATGACTGGTCTTCCTTGTTCAGGTAAGACTACCATCGTAAAAGATTTGCAAAAAGATATCCCAAATTTGGCGATGCTTGATGGTGATGAATTAAGAGAATGGTTCTCACCAAAAGACTTTTCAAAAGCAGGACGTGATGAACATAACAAAAAAGTTGCTCATTTAGCTAAGCTTTTGTTAAAACACGGTGTTCCAAGTGCAGTATCTCTTGTATCTCCATATATTGAGAATAGAGAAAATGCTAGAGAAATCATTAATGCAGGTGATCAATTCGCAGAATGTTACGTAAAATGTTCATTAGAAAAATGTGAAGAAAGAGATGTCAAAGGTATGTATGCCAAGGCAAGAAAAGGAGAAATCAAAGGATTTACAGGAATTGATGATCCTTATGAAGCTCCTGAAAAAGCAGATTTGATAATTGATACTGAACATGAATCACTTGAGGACAGTGCAAATAAAGTCAGGGACTTCCTAAAAGGAAGAAACCTACTCTAATTTTTTAAACTCTTCAATTATTTTATTGTGAACTAATCCATTAGTTACCAGAATACCATTTTGATGATACACATTTTCGTTATTGTATGTAAGATCATTTCCTAACATATCTGTCATTTTTCCTCCAGCTTCTGAAATAATACAATATGATGCTGCTGAATCCCACTCTTTCATTTTATTTGTGGTTGTAATGTACGCTTCAGCTTTACCTGAACTAATCATTCCAACTTTTAACGAACTTCCAATGCTTGTAAAATCTTTAATGCCTAATTTCTCAATAAATGATTTTTCTTTATTTGATAAATGATGTCTTGATCCAACTGTCCTACATTTTGCAATTTCAGATATTTGTGTTACAGATATTTTTTTCCATTCTTGATTTGAATACATAAACGCACCACTTCCCTTTTGTGCTACAAACAATGTTTTTTCTGTAGGCCATCCAATAACTCCAAGAATTGGTTTTTTATTTTTAATTAAAGAAATCATTACAGTAAATTCTCCTGTCTTATCAATAAAATCAGAAGTTCCATCAAGAGGATCTACGATCCAAAGCATTTCTTTTGATAATCTACCAAAGTCATCTTTATCCTCTTCGGATAAAATTTTATGTTGTGTCTGTGAAAGAATTTTTTTGATGATTGCATTACTTCTCAGATCCGCATCTGTTATTGGAGAGTCATCATTTTTTATGGATGTGTTATACTTTTCATGATAAATCTCTAGAATTGCATCTCCAGCTTCTTTTGCAGCCTTGATAGCAATGTCTAATTCAGGAATCTTGTTGGAAATAGGAATATCTTGCAATTGAGATTACCTAGGTTGTAAGTTCTGGTTTTAGCGTCCAAACAACTCCGAGAACAATAAATGGAATTGACATTATACCTATGATGGTCAATATTGTATTGAATTGTGATACTGACACTTCTGGATTATTCACTATCCATGGAAGAGGCAATGTAATAACTACCCAAATAACTCCTAATAGCATTATCAATTTTGCCTTTGCTTTTCTATCCATCATCATTTTTTGTATCCCTGCACTGTATTAATTTCATGTGAATTCATTTTATTGATTCTCCACCGTCTACTGTTAGTATTGCACCAGTAATCCAAGATGCATCTTCTGATGCAAAGTACAATACTGCTTTTCCTATCTCATCAGGTTGACCTATTCTTCCTATTGGATGTTCATTGTTCATAAATTCTATGTCTTTTTGAGTTTTCAAAAATGGTTTTGTCATATCAGTGTCTACTACACCAGGACAAATACAATTAACTCTAATCTTGTCTTTGGCATATTCAAGTGCCCAACATTTTGTTAATATGATTAAAGCAGCTTTTGATGCTGAATATGCATCAGCATTAAATCCTTGATATGCCTTTATTCCTGCATCTGATGAAATATTGATTATTGTTCCAGATGTTTTTTGTAAATAAGGAATTGCTTCTTTGGTAAATCGAAACTGTCCGGTAAGATTCACATCAAGTACTTCATTCCATTCATCTTCATCAATTTCATGTAATTGCTTAATAGTTGGAAATACTCCGGCATTATTTACAAGAATATCCAATTTACCGAATTTTTCAATAATTTTGTTTATGACATTTTTTACATTATCTTTATTTCTAATATCTGCTGCAATTCCAGTTAAATTAGGAATTTCTAACACTGCTTTTTCTAATCTTTCGTGATTTTTTGCAGTAATTATCACAGTAGCTCCATTTTCTGATAAAATTTTTGCAGTAGCAAATCCTATCCCACGACTTCCACCGGTAACTAATGCAATCTTGTCTGATAATCTCAATAGTTTTTAGATACAAATTCGTAATTTATAGATCCATTAATGTATATTTACCTATAAAATATTATATAAAAACTATTATTTTTTTATAAAATATGATGTAAAATGTTAAATAGTTATAGTTACTACAATAAATAATGTCGAAGGATATAATTCCTAAAGACTAAAACTGCGTAACCCCGCAGAACGAAAAAGGTGATCATTCGTTTAACGACTGACAAAGAGAGGAAATCTCTCAGAGTTCTGCAATAAAGGGGTATACGCCTTCTAATTTTCTAAAATGTAAACTGATACAGAACCCAACGTTTCTCCATTTGGATCAATTGTAATTGAAATTTCCTGCATTTCAGAAATCAAAATATTTTTTTGACCACCGTATTCCCATGTAAAATATTCTGAAATTCCAGTCTGATGTGATGTGCCAACAAGCTGAAAATTTTCAGAAAAATCAAATGTTTCACCTTTTAATGTTATCGATAAAATTTTTGGACTGCTTCCATTTGGAACAAATCTAAAAAAATATTCTCCTTTCTCCAAAGTCAACTCTTCCGTATAAACTCCATTTCTGTACATACTAGGATCTGCAAGTATTACATGAAATATTGTATTTTTCTGTTCATTAGAATTATCTGATGGAAAACTAGCAAAAATAATTACAATTATTGCTACTATGGGAATTAATATGATTTTTTTATTCACTAAAACATATTCTAAATTCTATTATAAAAATAAATTCTAATTTTCAGAATACTCACTATTTAGTATCACATCTTTTATTTCTATTTTTTAAAATAACTGATTCATTTTTTTGATAAAACTAAACTATGATCATTAATGGATTTAAATCATTTCTTGATAATTTTTCAATTTCATGTTATTGATCTAATTTCTTGGTTTTACTGAAAACTAATAATTTTGATACAAATATCTGAATATTACAAATTGTTTGTCAGTATAATATGTTGTATTTGTTATATTTAAAAAATAATGAAATTAAGTCATACTGCACTTTTTATTACAATTATTTTAAGAAATTCAGATGACATAAAATTTAGTTATTATATAATTTGAAGATAAAATGAATAAAATCACAATTTCCAAATGTTTGCTAGACCCAAAGTTACTTTTTAAATCGAGTCTAAAGAAAATTTAATTTTACTTAGTTATTTTTAATCATCAGTGAACCATTATTCACATCGGAAATTAAGTATGTATTCTAATATCGAAATCATGCCTAACTTATCCAGTAAATGGAATAAACAGCCACAACCAAGTGTTACTGAAAGAATCAACGAAACTATCAAACCTAAAGGTGCTCTAAAACCACGAGTTCAGCAAGGAATCAAAAAATTACAATTACAAATTAAAAAATTAGACTCGATGCTCACAAGCTTACAAGAACGGGATACAAAATTATTCCAAAGAATTGTGGATGCCACACAAAAACATGATATTCAAACTAGTAAAGTTCTTGGAAATGAATTAGCTGAAGTAAGAAAAGTTACTAAAATTTTGAGTAATGCCAGAATAGCATTAGAACAAATTGAATTACGATTAACCACATGTAGCGATCTAGGTGATACTGTAGTTGCAATCATGCCAACAATGGGATTAATGAAAAATCTAAAATCATCTCTTGGAAAAGTAATGCCTGGAGCTGAACAAGAAATTGGTCAAATGGCAGAAATGCTTGGTGGCTTTATGACAGAAAGTTTCTCAGGAGACGCAGCATTTGGAATTGATGAAACTACCAATGCAGAATCTGAAAAAATACTAAAAGAAGCTGCAGCTGTTGCCGAAAGTTCTACAGAGAAAATGTTTCCTTCTGTTCCTACAGATAGTTATGCAGCTACGAGCACTAAATTTCTCTAACACTAAAACTTCAATTATCTATAGAATCTCTTGACTCTTTGATTTTTCTAACTCTATTGCCCTCATTATCAATAATTTTGTCAACTCCTGAAAGTCGTTCTCGTAAAGTATTGATGATTGATCCTACTTCATCAGCTTCATTTTCTACTTGCTGTCTCTTACTTGCAAGCTCCTTAATCCCTCTACTCTCCTCATCTATGTATTCACTAACTTTCTGAAGTTTTTCTTTAAGATTTTTAATATCGACTGATTCTTCTTCAATATCTTTTTCAAGTATAGTTCTTTTGTCTTTAAGATTTTTTATCATTAAACCAACATAATCTATTGCTTCTTCTAATTTTGCCCGTTTTCCCATTAACTCTCCAATTCCAATTTCACTAGATGACTCTATTACCGAACTAGATTCTTTGGTGTTATTATTTTCACTTCTTTCTTCTACCATTTCCCCACCATCATTCTTGAATTTATCAAACATTTTATGATTACTTTTCAAAATGGGAATAAAAAGTTACTATGCATCTCAAAGCTGACCTTGTGAATGATTTTTAGTCAATTAAAGAAAATTGGTGATTATGTTGCCAAAACTGAATTTCTGATTTCTTGATGGGAATTCATCATTTCTTCAGAATTTATGGCCTGATCTTCAATATGAAGAATATTGATATTTTGAGCCATTTCAGGAATTACCATAGAATTGATATAGGAAACAAGAAACGTATTTTCTTCAGATGGCTCTCCAATTTTTCCAGAAAATATGATTTTGTAACTTAGATCCTCACTTGAAGCAGCACCATGTATCTCATTGAAATTGTCAGATTTTTCACTTAATTCCAAGTCAGATTGTATTTTTGCAAGATTTAACGTTCCATTTGTTGAAATCTCCAACAAATCATTGCTAATTTTTGATGCTTTTCCATCAAAGAGCACTATTCCTGAATGATATGCTTTGTAATTTACATATGCCCATGATATTTCTTCATCAAATGATAACATTTTCTGTATGTCTTTTTTTGAAAACTCATCAGTTAACACATAATGACGTACTTTTAGATCCCCATCAATCATTTTCTCAACAAGAATTCCATCAAGTCTCTCATTTTCGGTATTTTTTAGAATTTTTAATTCATTTTGACCATCTTCTATGTCTGCAAATGAATAGGTTACAGATATTGGAGACGCACAAAGCATCCATAGAACTATTACTCCTCTAATAGTTCGTGGTTGAAGTTTTACCATGTGAATGCATTGTTGATGTGATAGATTAGGAACGAAGAGGAATTGTCCTGTTCCTTATATACTAAATTTCTTTCAAAACAGCCAAAATTCGCAGAAAATGAGTAATTTCTCTAAAAATCCCTAAAATGCTTGTTTTTCTCAAAAATTATTTCCCCCCAGTCAAATTTCTAGGTATAATTCTCTTTGATATTTTTCTTGAAAAATCATTTTTCGTAAAAATTTGGTATTTTTGTTGTTGAACTAGGTGTTCCGCTTTGCGTTCCGCTATGAAGTTTCAAAATGTTCCTCATAAACTACAGTGTTGTATACTAAGCATGTCAAAACAACAATACAGATCCGAAATGGGCATAATGGGTGACATCTTAGACGTAACCGCTGATGGCGGTCGTGGAGGAGTCATTGTATCTGCAATCTCTCGCAAAGCCAACCTATCTCACTACGCAGTATTAGACAAATGTGAGAAACTGGTAGAAGCAGGCTTGGTTGAATCCGTCAAAAATGACAGGAACAGAGTATTTCTGATTACTGAAAAAGGACTTCAGTTTTTCCAGGAATTCAAGAGATTTCAGGGACTCGTCGAAAGCATGAATCTAAGGTATTGATCCCATGAACCCTATAATCGTACCAATCCATAGGAAAGAGATTCTTGTAGAAGATGGAATGCTTTTTGTAAGGACTGATGGTATCCTCGAAACAATGGTTAAGGCACCTTTGATAATCGCTGGCTTAATTGTCGTTGCACTAACGATGCCCGTTCAGTTCTCATTCAGCTCTACTCGAATGCTTGATCTAACTCTATACTCAGATGGTTCAGCACACATTTCTACTCAAATTGATGTAGATCCTTTAGAGCCTGATTTTGAAGTAAATCTATTTGGTCCATCTATTGATAATTTTGTTGTAGTTGGTGAAAATGGATTTTTGTTATCTAGTGAAATAATTGGTGACAAGGCAACGATTGATACTTTAGGTTCATCATCTGTTACAATTGATTATGATATTCATGATTTAATTTCAAAAGATGGACGATTTTGGACTTTTTCACTTGATTCACCAATTACTTATTCTGTATTAATGCCTCCAAATTCTATTATTGTTGGAATGGATGCGCTTCCATCATCCATGGATGTAGTAAATGATCAAATTAAACTTGAACTAGGTACAGGCTTGTCTGAAATAAATTATATTTTTAGTGCACCGACTATATCAGCTACCCCTTCAAATATAACTGAACAACCAATCATAGATGTATCTACAATTGCTCTAATTGGAGTTCCTATTGTAGCAGCTATTGCAGGAGCAATTATTATGATTAAACGAAAACAAACTAAATTTTTACCAGTTTTACAAACTGAAGAAACCCCGAGATTACAAATTGAAAATGATTCTATTGAAACTACATTAAATGAAATCAACTTCAGCGAAGCTGAAACAATTTTTAATTTCCGACCTGAAATGCGTGAAGATGATAAAGAAATAATCAAATTCATTTCTAACAATGGTGGGCAAGCTTTGGAAAGTGAATTACGAAAAAAATTCTTGCAACCTAGAACTACTATGTGGAGAGCAGTAAAACGATTAGAAAGACAAGGCGTTATAGAAATATCCAAAAAAGATTTACAAAATCTTATCAAATTAAAGAAAGATCTGGAGGATGAAGAATGAAAACCATAACAACATTTGGGTTATTGGTTTTAGTTTTAAGCATGACTTTTGGAGGCGTAATAAATAATGTATATGCTGAAGATGATCCTGCAATTCTTCTAAAGATTGCAAAACGCGCACAAGACCAAATTCATAATCAAATATCAGATAATTCATCAGATAAGGTTAAGGGATTATTTGAAGAAGGAGCACAAAAAGTCATTGTTTTAGAGGAAGCATTAAAAAATAATGATTATGTCTCTGCAAAAGAGTATTTTCTTTCAGCAATGAAAATCTTTAAAGAAATATCTCAACATTTAACAACATCTGATGGTTCATTTAATGTTGAATCTCAACCTGCATCTAAAACTACAAGAGATACCAGCAAAGATCCATCTAATGATCTTCAAAGATTACAAGTGTATGTTGATAGTCTTAAAACAATCGCTAAAAGATACGATGCTGTAATTGATTTTTCTGAATTAGACACATTATTTGTAAAGGCAAGACAAGAGATTAATGATAATCAATTTACTCAAGCAATAGAAACTATAGATACAATCAAAGAAACTATTACAGAACTAAATACCAATCTTCGTGAGGCAGCATCACACCAAGAATCCAAACGAGCAACTGAATACGCTCAAAAATATCTAGAACAACTAGATAGACTGATTGAAAATGCCAAAAAACAGGGTGTTTCAGATGAAATTATTGAAAAACTAGAAACTGCCAAAGAAAATCTATCTTCTGCAGAAAATCCAAGTGATATTATTCAAGAAATTAGAAAAATTATGTCAATAAAGGATCAGTTTGAATTAACAAAAAATGATAGACTTGAATCTAGAGTTTTACAAATTGAAAAAACTCTATTAAGATTATCTCAAATGGATGGAGTAGAACAGGATGATTTGGCCGATGCTAGATATATGCTTCAAAGAATCAAACAAAATTTGAATGATGGTGAATTTGAAACTGTTAACGAACTTTTACGAGATTTAGCAAAACAATTAGAAGAAATCAAAAAATCTCTTTGATATATTATCATAAAATTCATATACATTTTCTAATTCATCTTGAACATGGCTTCTAAAGTAATCATTACAGGCGTAGGCATTCCTATGATCATAGTTGGTGCTTTAATGGCTTGGTTATGGGCTCCAATTCAAGGAGATTTTCAAAATCAAGTAGAGCTTGTAGGAAGCACAATTGGAATCTTAGGTGTGATCTTCTTTATCTCTGGATTATTTTACACAAAAGAACCGGTAATGCATTAGAAACTCATTGAATAAATAATGAAAAAAACTACTATTATTACTTGAAAGTAAGATTATTTGAAATATTTACATCAGTTGAAGGCGAAGGAATTCTTTATGGAACAAAGACTCTCTTTGTAAGACTTGCTGGCTGCCCTTTTACTTGTTTTTATTGTGATACCAAAGAGTCTCTTCCATTAGATTCTGGTACAGAATATTCAATAGAAGATGCAAACCATCTAATTGATTCTAATTTAAAAAATCAAACCTACAAAGTGAATTTTACCGGAGGTGATCCGTTAATTCAACATGAGGCAGTAGCACTGCTTGCAAAACATATTCAAGACAAAAAAATTCCAACCTATCTTGAATCATCATGCTTTGATATTGATAGATTCAATCATGTTTTGCCATTTATTGATATTGTTAAAATTGAATTCAAAACAAAAGACTCTGATTTTGTTGATTCTAAACATTATGAGAAATTGATTGGTCATACCATGAAATGCCTTCAATCATCTGTAAAAGTAAAAAAAATAACTTATATCAAAATTGTGGTTAGCTCAAAAACTCAGTTAAATGACTTTGAAAAACTAGTAAAAGAAATTTTCATGATTGTATCTAAAGATGACATTGATGGGTTTATCATTCAACCAACATATGGTATTTCAGAACCATCATTAGATCTTTTATTAGATTTGTATGATTTAGTATATCCTCACTACATTGATGTTAAAGTGGTTCCACAATTACACAAATTCATTGGTGCCCCATAACATTAGCACCTGCCTAAAAATCCGATTAGGTTCAAATACTAGAAAAATTGTGTGAGAATATAAAATGGATAAAGAACGTGTAAAAAAACTCGTCAGGGAATTAATCATTGAAATTGGAGAAGATCCTACACGTGAAGGATTACGAGAAACTCCTGAAAGAATTGCAAATATGTACAAAGAGATCTTTGGAGGATACGATTCTGATTCAGAGTTATCTGTACAATTCTCAGAAGATTCTGATGTTGTTATTGCTCGTGATATTCAATTCTATTCAATGTGTGAACACCATATGTTGCCATTTTATGGAAAAATCCATATCGCATACTCTCCCAATGGTAGAGTTTTTGGAATATCAAAACTAGTTAGACTAGTTGAAAAATACTCAAAAAGACTACAAATTCAAGAACGATTAACAAAAAATATTGCTGATGAATTACATTCCCAAGGCGTAAAAGGAGTAGTAGTATTAGCTGATGCAGAACATCTATGTATGAAAATGCGTGGTGTGAAAAATGATGCGACGCTTTCCTCATCTGCATTTAGGGGAATTTATGAAAATAAAGAGGAAAAGGCAGGTATAATGTCACTAATTAGAAAACGTGCCTCAGATTTGTCACTATAGGCAATACTGAAAAATTAAATAATCAATATTTTTGATCACAAACATGGGTGCAAATCCGTATATTCACATTCCAAAAGAATCATGGCCTAATTGGACATGGTATGCAATTGAATGTATAATCGTAATTGCACTTTCTATGTTGACATCAAGTAAAATTACTGATTCAATAGATGGACTTACTCCAGAAATACAAAATTATGTTTTTATGGGAATCGTTGGAGGGATCTTCTTAGCTTGGTATATTGGAATTAGAGGTTTTATCCTAAAAAAGAAAATTCTCAGAAATAGTTATTAGAATTATCTTAGATATTTTGTTTTATCTGTTATACCAGATTTTTCAAATGCAATCTTTCTATTATTACAAGACTCACAAACTCCGCAATGATATTTTTTATCTGCATAACAACTCCATGTCTTAAAAATCGAATCACCTAAAATTTTCATTCCTGATTTTAATAGATCACTTTTTGATAATCCTTTGCGATATGGAGACCAGATTTCAATACTTTTACGTAATTTTGATTCAATCCCATCAATTTCTCCTTGATTAAATGCAATTTCTAGTTTTTTTGCAAAATTTGGTCTGCAATCAGGATAATGTTTGTCTCCAGTATGTGCACCATATGCAACTAATGAGGCATTAAGCGTAAAAGCCCAAGCAGAAGCTATTGATAAAAAAACTGCATTTCTAATCGGTACAACAATTGAATATTCAAATTTACTAGGAATTTTTCTTTTGGTACTTGTTAAAACATTGGAATTACCATACAAATTTTTCATAAAACCAATATCAATTATTTTATGTTGTTTTAATCCTAGTTTTTTTGCAAAAGATTTGGCAGCTGCAATCTCGTTATTTGCTTTTTGTCCATATGAAAATGTAATCCCGTATAACTCATATTTTGATTTTAAATATGAAACTGCACAAACAGAATCTACACCACCACTAAAAACAATAACAGCTTTCTTCAATGCTTACTTCCTATTTTCTATTGCGCCTTTACTAGGTTTACAAATTATAGTTTGACATTTTGTATTTGCCGATGTAAATCCTCTAGACATTGCTAAACCAATTTTTTTCAAATCAGCTGAACTTTTTGAAAATGCAATCACTGATGGTCCTGCACCACTTATTGTAACACCTAGTGCACCTGCTTTGATAGCATTTTCTTTAACTTTGGCAAATCCTGGAATCATATGTTGTCTTGCAGGTTCAACTATCACATCTTTGATTGAATTTCCAATCATTTCTGAATCTTTTTTCATAAATCCAGCTACAATTGCTGCTGCATTTGATAAATTGGAGATACTATCTACTAATTTTACATTTTTTGGAATTACTCCCCTTGATACTTTTGTTTTCTTTTTTGGAACATCAATTTTTGGAACAGCAACACACATTCTAAGATTTATCGGCGGATCAATTCTAATCACATCTAATGGATTTGTTTTTACAATTACAAAACCTCCTAGAACAGATGCCGCGACATTATCATAGTGAATTGTTCCAGCGCTTGCTTTTTCTCCAGAACCTGCAAATTCTACTAAAGCATTATCATCAAGCTTTAATCTAAATAATTTATCAAAAGCTACTACAGTTGCTGCAGCTGATGCAGCACTACTTCCCATTCCAAATCCTGCGGGAACTCCTTTTTCAATTCTAATTTCAACACCGTCTTTGATTTTGAATTTTTTTTTCATATTTTTCACAACTAGTCCTGCAGTATTATTTTCTGGATTTGTAGGGATGTTGTCTTTAGTAACTATTGTAATTCTACTTTTTGTCTTAGTTAGTGTGACTGTATCATAAAATGCATCAATTGCTAATCCAAAAACATCAAACCCTGGACCTAAATTTGCTGTAGATGATGGTGCCTTGACTGTAACTTTTGATACCATCAGTCTTCTATCTCCTCGCCCAAATTAAGAATTCTGCTTAGTGCTCCTTCAAGATTTACAAAACCATCACCTGTAATATTTGATATAGGAATCAATCCTTGTGCAAATCCACCAAGATTCAATCCCCGCAAAATACTTGTAGTCAGCGTATATGTATCTCCATCTGCTTCTTTACCAATAGCATTTTCTAATGTTTTTAAATTTGATGACCATGCAAGAATGTCTTTTAGCTTATCTCCAATAAGATCTGTTTTTGTTAAAACATTGATCGCAGGTAAATTCAAACGCAATCTTATTGATGTTGCAAGTAGTGCAATTGACACAAAATTTACTGGGGTGGTAACTAGCGCTCCATCAAAAATAAAAATATTAGTTTTTTCTTCTGAGGAAATATTTTCTACTAGAAAACGTCCACTGGAACGATATGCAAATAATTCAATTTGACCAGGTGTATCTACAATCAAATAATCTGGATTTACTTTGTTAATGTCGTTTTGAATATCGTCAATTTTTGATGCTATGAGATCATTTGCCATTACCATAGCACCATTTGGACCAAGTTCATACTGTTGCATAATTGATACATAGTCTACATAATCTCTAACATCAACATCACAAGTATAAGGTATAGTATCTACACCTGGATCTAAATTTAAAATTGCTGCAAATGCACCATTTGTTGCATAATACTCATTTAGTTTCGATGTAAGTAATGATTTTCCTGAACCAGCAGTACCGGATACAAAAATTGTTTTCAATCCGTCTAATTTTCCCTCTTTGCTTATATTTCAAACTAGCTTGGTTTCTTCTGATATGCCAATTTGGTATCAAATAATATCAAAAAATTCCATCTGATCTTTAACTGATCAAATAATATTCGTTTTATGATTCAAAGTACATCTGAAAAGGAGGCTTATCTCAAAGATTTGGTGGTAAAATTACTACAAGAGAGAAACCTTTCAGACTTTGATATGCTGGATTCATTATTTGAAGAAATCAAGCAAGAACTTCAAAATCAGAAATAGTATCAATTAGATGAAATTCCACGCCTAATCTTATGATTTGTCTTTTTGATGACTAGATAATTAATCAACTTTCATATTTGATCCCTCAAAAAAACCATCAAATGAACTGGAGACTAGTGGCCATCCCAATTACTCTAATTCCTATTCTCATCATTGCTATTCAATTTGATATAAAATTAGAAGATGTATTGGCTATTGGATTATTTCCATTTGTAGGCGCAATAGTTGCCATGATGATAAAACTTGGTCTTCAAGGAGTCAAATTTGCATATATTACAAGAAAATATCTGGGAAGTTTTGATTCTTTTTTTAAATTGATTGGTGTCAGAGTTGGTAGTGAATTTATCAAATTTACAACTCCGATGTTTGTTGGAGCTGAATTCGTAGTGATTTACTATCTCCACAAAAAAGGAATCGCACCTGCAAAAGCAGCGTGGATTGCAATTATGGATATTGTAACTGAAGTGTTTGCTGCAGGTTTGTTATCTATAATGGCAGGAATCATTGCATTGTTAAATGGCGCATATGTAGTTGGAGCAGTGATTTTAGGTACTAGTATTATAATTACATCTTTGTGGATGGTGATGTTCTTTCTTTCCTCTAAACATACATTCCAAGTTCCTAAAATATTTGAAAATCTTGCCAAAAGATTTGGAAAAGAAAAAGGCACCAGAGCAATAAAGAAAACAAACATTTGGATGGAAGAGGTATGTACAATGAGCAGGGAAAACCTGAAAACTTCTGAGTCCAAAAAAATCTTTACTGTTTCATTTTTCTTCTCACTCGCATCATGGTCATTTTATGGAATTTCATTTATGATTATTGCAATGGGGACAGACTTTGCTATCAATGCGTTTGACTCTATCATGGCAGTCATGGGAGCAAATGCAATTGGAAATTTGCCAATCACCATTGGAGGTTCTGGTTTGGCAGAATTTGGAATTGTAGCGTATATCAACAATTTAGATCCCTTTGCATTTGAAATTTCAGAGGGAGTTGTGGCATGGGATGCAGTAATTGGTTGGCGAATTGCAACATACTATGTTCCAATTGTGATTACATGGCTACTTTTGGTAAAATTAGCCTTGAGTAAGATACCAAAATCTCAGTCTTCATAGAATCTTGTTATACAAA
>PFRJ01000033.1 GCA_002788515.1 Nitrosopumilales archaeon CG_4_9_14_0_2_um_filter_34_16
AACCTAATCAAAACAAACCTAATCAAAACAAACCTAATCAAAACAAACCTAATCAAAACAAACCTAATCAAAACAAACCTAAATCAACTCCTAAAAAACAATAGAAAACTATCAGTCAATCTTTGATAGATGAATATGAGCAATTTTCCATGTTGGTTGTTTCACTAGCACAAATGTTGCACGCCCTGCTATCACTAGATGTTCTCCAGTGTATGTTCTGTTATCTACTAACATTCCTTTTTGAATTAATTCCAGAGCTACAACTGCTGTATCTCCAAACAAACTAATTTTTGGATTTTTAATTTCATACGTGTAATCTGAAATACTTACAAATCGTAATTCTTCAAGTTCTATTGTTGTTTGATAATCTTTAAGATCATATGGCGGTAAATCGCTGAAGCTAGAGAATTTAGGATCATTTAGATGAATTTCTCTTAATGTTGAAAGATCTTTTGTGATTCCTGCTTGAAATAATGTTTCTATGACTTTAATGATTTCTTCATTATCATTCAAAACAGTTCGCTTCAAGTATAGGAAATATCAGTTTAAGTCTTCTGTACTATTACTAGTAAAAACACGGCTATTCTTCTGAGAATCTTTATAAATTATTAATTGTTTATTTGTTTGATTTCAATGAGCACAGAATTAACTAAAACAGTTGGCAAAAATTTGCCTGTAATTGTTCTACTGTAAAGTGTGCTCACAATTTTACTAGCTTAAAATTATGGAGAGAAATTTGATGAATAAAATGGAAAGTATGACAGGTGCAAAGGCCTTGATGACGGCTATGGAAAAAGAAGGCGTCAAACAGGTATTTGGATTGCCTGGTGGTGCAAATCTTCCAATGTATGATGAATTTACACGATGTAATATTAGACATATTTTGGTAAGACATGAGCAATCAGCTGCTCACATGGCAGATGGCTTTGGCAGAGTCAGTAGAAAACCTGGTGTTTGTTTTGCTACATCTGGTCCAGGTGCGACTAACATTTTGACTGGAATTGCAACTGCACAAGCTGATTCTGCACCAATGATTGCAATAACAGGACAAGTACCTGTTAACATGATTGGTAAGGATGCGTTTCAAGAAAGCGATATTATTGGAATGGCAAACCCTGTTGTAAAATATGCGTTTCAACCAAGAACCGCTGGTGAAATTCCAGAAGTTGTAAAAAAAGGATTTTTTATTGCAGAATCTGGCAGACCAGGACCTGTATTAATTGACATTCCAAAAGACGTTCAAACAAATGAAGCACCAATGAATTTTCCAGACGAATTTAAAATTCAAGGATATTCTCCTTGGGCTGATCCTGATATTGTTAATGTTGAAAGAGCAATCGACATGTTACTTCATGCTGAAAAACCCATTATCTTAGCTGGTGGCGGTACAATAATCTCATCTGCATTTGCAGAATTACAATCTATTGCAGAAGCTCTCATGCTTCCAGTAGTTACTACTTTCAAAGGCAAAGGAGCATTTCCTGAAAATCATCCTTTGTCGTTAGGTCCAATTGGCATGCATGGACATGCAGAAGCCAACAAAATGATGGCAGAAGCTGACTGTGTGTTGGCAATCGGAACTAGATTCTCTGATAGATCTGTTGGGACATTTGAGGCATTTGAGAAGCGATTAAAAATTATTCATATGGATGTTGATCCTGCAGAAATTGGCAAGAATCAGACTGCACAAATTGCAGTAATTGGAGATGTGCGTGTAAACCTCCGAGTTATGGTAAAGTTACTTTTACAAAAAGCAATTAAAAAAACTGAGGAGACTCCTTGGTTAAAACATGTCAAAGAGACAAAAGCATACTGGAAAGAAAACTTGAAACTACATCCCGGAGAAATGGGTGCTGCAAAAATATTGCGCAAACTTCGTGAATTATTGCCAAAAGAATCTATTGTAACTACTGAAGTGGGACAACATCAAATGTGGGCTTCATTGTTTTATGATGTAATTCAACCTGGTACCTTCTTTAGCTCAACTGGGCTTGGTACTATGGGCTGGGGATTTCCAGCAGCAATTGGCGCCAAAGTTGCAAAGCCTGATGTTCCAGTTGTAGATATTGCAGGTGATGGAAGTTTTAGTATGACTGAAAACTCTCTTGCTACTGCTGTGCTAGAAGACATTCCAGTAATTGTATTTCTCTTAAACAACTCATCATTGGGAATGGTAGCCCAATGGCAAAGAACTTTCTACAATAGAAGAATGGTTGGTGTGGACCAAAAAAGTTGTCCTGATTATGTTAAACTAGCAGAGTCGTATGGCGCTCAAGGAATTAGAGCTCAATCAATGGATGAACTTGACAAAGCAATCAAAACTGCGTTGAGCAGCAATGTTGCAACAGTAATTGACATTCCAATTGATCCTGAAGAAGATGTATTGCCATTTGTAGCTCCTGGAACTTCATTGTCGGAAATGATTTTACCCTCTTAGTGATTGATCATGTGGGCAATTCTTTCTCTTTTAGTTGAAAACAAACCTGGAATCTTGTTTAAAGTAACTCATCTTTTCAGATCTAGAAACTTTAACATCGATAGTATCTCTGTCGGTGTAACTGAGAATCCAGAATACTCAAAGATGACCATTACCACGTATGGTGATGAAAAACAAATCGATCAGATAGTAAAGCAACTAGATAAAATGATTGATACTGTAAAAGTCGAGCATTTAGACGAGCACAAAACAGTCTATCGTGAACTTAGTCTTTTTAAGATAAAACTCAGTAATGCTAATGATAGTATGGAAATTAACAAATTGGCAAATGCGTATGGCGGTAAAGTACATGATGTGAAAAAAGATTCCATCATGGTAGAATTGACTGCAACTCCTGATCAAATCAAAGCATTTGAAGAATTGGCAAAACCATTTGGAATCATCGATGTTGCACGAACAGGCGTTGCAGCTTTGCAGAGGAGTGGGGCATGAAAGTTAGAATATTTGACACTACATTAAGAGATGGAGAGCAAACAATTGGTGTATCATTATCTCCTGACCAAAAACTTGCCATTGCAAAAAAGCTTGATGAGTTGGGCGTTGATGTCATAGAAGCCGGATTCCCAGTAATCTCTGATGGCGAACTCAAAGCAGTCAAGATGATTACAAGCGAAGGCTTGTCTTGCGAGATTGCAGGGTTGACTAGAACTATCAAAAAAGATATTGACGCTGCAGTTGATGCAGGATTGAATTACATTCATACTTTTATTGCAACTTCTGACATTCATTTGGAATACAAACTCCAAATGACTCGAGACCAAGCACTTGAAAAAGCAATAGAGGCAGTGGAATATGGCAAATCTCGTGGTCTCCAAGTGGAATTCTCAGCTGAGGATGCTTCAAGAACCGATAGAGAATTTTTGAAAAAAGTGTTTGGTGAAGTTGCAAAGGCAGGTGCTGATAGAGTAAACATCCCTGATACTGTAGGGTATGCAACTCCTGAATATATGGCAGAAATTACACGTGATACAGTAGAAGCTACAAAACTCCCAGTAAGTGTTCATTGTCATAATGATTTTGGTTTAGCAGTTGCAAATTCCTTAGCTGGAATTCATGCCGGAGCAACATGTGCGCATGTTACAATAAATGGAATTGGCGAAAGAGCAGGAAACGCTTCATTAGAAGAGCTTTCCATGGCATTGAAATGCTTGCCATATGATCAAAAATATGAAACTAACATAAAATCTGAATTGATTTATGATACTTCTAGGTTCATCTCAAAGACTGTGGGAATTGCTGTTCAACCAAACAAGGCCATCGTCGGCGCAAATGCATTTGGCCATGAATCTGGCATTCACACACATGGAGTGTTGAGCAATCCTCTCACATACGAACCAATCAGTCCTGAGTTGGTTGGAAGAAAAAGATGGCTTCAAGTTGGAAAACATGCAGGAGTTCATGGAATGAATGCAATGTTGGCAGAGTATGGAGTAAAACCAACTGAAGAACAATCGCAACAAATCTTAGAGAAAGTCAAAGTGATAGGTGATCAAGGAAAACAACTCACTGATGTAGAATTACTATCCATTGCAAGTGACATCATGGGAGAAAAAGATCTTAAAAGACTTGTACAACTAACTGGTTTTTCAGTATCTACTGGAATTGGAACCATGCCGTATGCTTTTGTAAAGTTAAACATAGATGGTCAGGATCATGTCGGAACCGATTATGGCGTAGGTCCAGTTGATGCTGCACTTAATGCAATTCAAAAGATCACAGGAAAGCTCTCTGAGATTAGAATCAAGGATTACGGGTTGGCGTCAATTTCAGGCGGCTCTAGCGCATTATGTGAAGTCACAGTAAAAGTCGAGGACGCATTGGGAAACAAAGTTTCTGCAAAGTCAGTTGGCGAAGATATAGTAACTACTAGCGTAAAGGCAGTAATTGATGCAATC
>PFRJ01000121.1 GCA_002788515.1 Nitrosopumilales archaeon CG_4_9_14_0_2_um_filter_34_16
TTACGTGTTATGTGCACATGAGCGTAGTCTAACTTTGATAGATTTTTAATTAATTAATTTCTCAGTTTTGATAACTTATGATAATTGTAATTGAGGGTGGAGACCAAGCAGGCAAATTAACCCAATCAACTTTATTGGAAAAAACCCTAAAAAAAAGAAAGATCAAGACCAAATTATTTCATTTTCCTGATTATAAAACTCCTGTAGGAAAAGAGATTAGGAAATATTTGGATGGAAAAAGGAAATTTCCTCCTCAAGTAATTCACTGTCTTTTAGCAGCCAATAGATGGGAAAAACTACAAGAAATCTTAACCGCACAGGAAAAAAATTCTGTTTTGATAATGAATAGGTATTATCATTCCAATTTGGTTTATGGTTTAGCAAATGGTTTGAAGCAAAAATGGCTTGAAAGCCTTGACGAAGGTTTACCAAAAGCAGATCTTGTTATTTTACTTGATGTAACACAAAAAGAATCATTTCGTCGACAAAAAACACACAGAGATAAATTTGAAAAAAATGAAGAATTTTTAAACAAAATTTCTAAAATCTATCGTATCACTGCAAAGAAAAAACATTGGAAAATAATTGATGCATCAAAATCTAAGGAAGAGGTTCATTTGGAAATTATGAAAATATTCTCAAAAAAATTAGGCTTATGAAAAAAAATTATCTAGACATTATTGATCCAATTCATGATTTTATCCGTGTATATGAACATGAACTATCAATAATTGATAGTCCTATTTTTCAAAGATTGAGGAGAATAAAACAACTCTCTGGTGCACATTTAACATATCCTGCAGCTCAACATACAAGATTTGAACACTCACTGGGAGTTATGCACATAACTAGTCAAGCAGGTCATGCATTACTTGAAAAAGATATTTTAAAATCTGATTACATTGAAATTCTTCGTTTAGCTGGTCTCTTACACGATATAGGTCATGGTCCTTTCTCTCATCTTTTTGAAGAAATAATTCAACAAAAGAAAATTTCACATGAAGATTTTGGTAAAAAGATCATTTTAAAATCTGAAATTGGTGATAATTTATCAAAAAATGGTTTTGATAAAAAACTAATTACTGAAATTGCATTTGGAGAATCAAAATATCAATTCATGAATGAGATTGTTTCGGGTGCATTGAGTGCCGACATGATGGATTATTTACTACGTGATGGATATTTTACTGGTGCTGAACATGCAAAAATTGATCATAAAAGAATCACACAGTCACTTGATGTATACAAGAAAAAATTGGCTTTGGAGCGTTCGGCGTTGTATTCTTTTGAATCAATGATGCATTCCAGATATCAAATGTTCAAGGCAGTGTATTTTCATAAAACTGTGCGTGCAGCAGAAGTTATGTTAATTGAGGCATTAAGATTGTCTGATGATGAGTTTGGTTTTACATCTTTTAATCTAGATGAGTTTGTCAAACTCACAGATGAATATGTTTTATCCACTTTGATCTCATCAAAATCTTCTGAATTAAAAAGAGCTAGACAATTTGCAATCGATTATCAAAACAGAAAATTACTGAAATGTGTATTTGAGAGCATACTTACAGGACGTACTAATTTGAAAAAAACTCGAACTGTCGAACTTAGAACTGAAATTTCCAAAAAATCTAAAGTTGATGAAAATGAGATTTTTGTAGATAGTTCTGTCACTCCATCTATTCCTCTTGCACCATCAAAAAATGAGTCAAAATCTATAATCTTGATTACTTCTGAAAATGGAAAATCATCTGCAAAGGAAATGTCAATTTCGGAAATACCTGTGGTTTCAGCTATTTCTGGATTCATGAACATACTTAGAATCTACACTCATGATAAGAACAGAAAGAAAGTTGAAATTGCCGCAAAATCAATCCTTGGTGATCTAAAATGAAAAAACGAATTGTTATCAAATTATCTGGAAGAGTTTTTGGTATGGATAATGTCAAAGTTTTAAAAGATTATGCAGAATTTCTGGTAAAAATTAGTAAGATTTGTCAGCCAATTGTAGTTGCCGGAGGAGGAAATATCGCACGTCATTACATCTCTCATGCAAGATCCTCAGGAGCTGATGAATCCACTCTTGATGAATTAGGAATAGAAATTTCAAGACTTAATGCCAAACTACTGATTTATGCTTTAAAGAACAAAGCATATTCACATCCTCCAACTACTTTACAAGAAGTTAGACATGCTGTAGATGATGGATTAATTGTTGTAACTGGTGGTCTGCATCCTGGTCAAAGTACTAATGGTACTGCAGCATTGATTGCAGAAAAAATACAAGCTGAACAATTTCTTAACGCTACAGATGTTGATGGTGTTTATGATATGGATCCTAACAAATTCAAAAAAGCAAAAAAATTCAAACGAATTGAAATAAAAAATTTGAAAAACATGTTAGTCCATGAGGATTCTGTTGCAGGAGGTTATGACTTGATGGATATTGTTGCTCTAAAAATCATTGAGCGATCCAAAATAAAAACAAGAATTATAAAAGCTGATCCAAAAATAATTGAAAAAGCCATTAAAGGTGATGATATTGGTACAGAAATAATTCTCAGCTTGAAATAATCATTCAGAAATATCATTTTGAACTGTTGGCCTTGTTTCAGACCAAATCTGAATTTGTTTTTCTGGATACTCTGGCATTCCTGATTCTCGTAATTTTTTATAAATTGATAATGCCTCTTCCATTTTCACAGCCTTTGATTGAGCCTTTGTAAAACCATCTTTATCTGTAATTATTACTACATATCCATCTGGTGAATTAATCACTGCGGTGAATTCTTCTTCTCCTACTGGATGAAATTTGCCATCAATTTTTTTAGTCGTCAAAGTTAACATGCCAAATCCAGATGCCTCAAACATTTTCATTTGAGATTTACTTGCTCTTTGTTTTCCTTGTTGGACTGCTTGAAAGTACTGCATATTTTTTTAAATGATTGTAATGATATAATAACTGTCTCAACACTTAAGACATCAGAGGAAATAGAAAAATATGAATCCTAAAATCTTTGTTGGTATAGCAGTTGCAACACTTGCTGCAATTTTAGGAGGAATTCTTTTAATGGGTCCAACAATTGTCATACCTTCTAGTGATAATATCACTGAAATTCAAAATTCAGAACAAGCAAAACCATTACAAATTGAATTAGAAGATATTTCCGTTTCCAAAATATCTGAACGATCATCCACTATTGAAATTGCATTTAAAATTTCTAATCCTAATACACGTTCTGTTATAGTTCAAACTATGGATTATCAATTATTTGAAACAGATTATTCTAATTCTGAGCAACTTGCAGGTGGTGAAATAGGAAGTCGACCTGAGGGCATGGTTGAGTTTGGTTCAAATTACTATACGCTTCTAGGTGAAAACTCAATTACTCTTCGGGATACTATCACATTGAGAAATTCTGGGAATGCTCCTGAACTATGGGATGCTTTAAAAGATGATACTGCCACTTGGCGAGTTTCTGGTACTGTGTTCTATAATCTAAGCTCAATGACTAGTGGTCAAGAAAATACATTGAATTTTGAATTTACCAAGTAATCATATAGTATCATAAAATTTTAAAATTATGATAGTTTGTTTTTAGAGGAAAAATATTGGCAAAGTTATAAAAGCCCGTTTCATTGTTTTTTATTAAATGGCAGAAGCAGGTATGGCCGCATTTGGCTCAGCAGTAGGAGTCGCAATCGCACTAGCAGTAGTGTGTTTCGCTCTTCGTGGTAAAGGACATCCAGAACCACTAGATTAAACAAAGGAATTTTTCCTTTACAATATTTTTCAATTTTTACTAGTCTTTCTTGCCCAATCCCAACATTTCTGCTAAGGATAGTTGCTTTGTATTTACTTTTTTCATGAAACATCTTTCATAATATTGACATTCAGAACATTCAGTAGATGGTTCTAGGATGGGAGTTTTTTGTTCTTTAAGAAGATCATTTAGTACTCTTACTCTTCTAATAACTTCCTCAAACATCTTTTTGTTACGTGATATTGAAAATGTAGTTTCTTTCTTGTCTCCAGTAATGTAAATGACAATTCCGTCTGTTTTGTCATATATCCACATACATGCATTAAGATACAAAACATCGTTTGCTTGAGGACTCTCTAACTCCGTTGTTGCTCCTCTGAATAAAAGAATCGAGTCATCTACTATCATATCTGCTTGTCCTTTCAGATTAATCTTGTCTATGGCAAATTCCTTTGATTCGCTTCCATATTGTAATTTTCTAAGTAATCCTGATAGAAGTTCATTGAATCCTCTTCTTTCAATTTTTTGAGGATCAATTCTATCATAATACGAGCGTCTTAGACATTGGACGACTTCTTGAAGATGTATGGTTTGAATGTCTTTGGAATCTATGTCAATTTCTAATTCTTTTCCAATAGAATCAATAGCATTTTGAACAATACTTCGAAAATCTCTATCCCCCATCATAATACATCATCTTCCTGCATGACTTCTTATACTTAGCTCACGATTTTGGTTATGAATTTTGAAATTTTTCCTGAAAAAGCTAGAATAACAAAATGTAATCCAAATCCTACAATTGCTCCAAGAATAAGTTCACCTGTTAGAAAATAAATCCCCAAAAATAATCCTAATGGAGGAAGTGCAAAAATCATGGCTAAAAATGAACTAATCCAGATAAACCTGATTAAAAGTTCTGTAGAAATTTCAGTTTTTTTCTTTGGAAAATTGAACATTTTCGTCCTATTCTTGTTCTAGGATTAGCTTTGACATTGTAGTCTCAGTTGGTATTTTTTGTTCAACTGCAAAAGCAATTGCTGCAAGATTTCTAATCTCAAATGATGTTAATTTTGTGATTCCTACAATTGTTGCAAAGCTGAACATCTTTGTAAATGATCTTAATGATGCAGTATAGATTGCCATCTCAAATGCTCTTTCAAATTCAGCAATAGCATCTAATTCATTTTCAACTTGTGGGACTAAATCTTTGTATTTTGTATTTGATAATTCATTAAATGCATCTCTGAGAGTTGCTGCTGCCATCATTCTTCCTAACAATTCTCTTGCAGGCGGATTGGTAACAATAACCAAATCTTGAATTTGCTCTTCCTGCAATCCCCAGAACTTTCCTCTAATTACACTCAAAATATTGTAAAAGTCAATATCCATTGAAACTATCTTTGTTGCCTCTTTATCAGAATAGTTTTTCATTGCACCTGCTAGATGTTGGAATAATATTTTATCAAAATATGTATCAAATACTTGGAGATTCTTCTTTTCGTTGTATAATGCGGCAGCCTTTGTAATCTCATCTGCAAATTGAACAGAATTCAAACTTGCAACTGCTTCTTCAAAGTCCTTTGAAACAAGTGCTTTAATTATAATATCTCTTTGTTTGATTAATTCTTCAGCATGTAGGTTTACATGAGATTCTATATCTTCTTGTGCTTTTCCTAATATTTTGCCTTTTAAAATTAATTTTAGATTTGAAACAATGAATTTCATATAGTATGCATCTAAAACACCAGAATTACCTGATGTCTTTGCAATGGAATAATGAATATCTGCTAATTTGCTTCTTAGAGCTGATTCGATATTTTGTGAAGTATATGGTTTTTGAACATCAGCTACGGCATCCCCATATACGGTATTTTTGATTCTTGTCATCAGCTCTTCTAAATCTCGTGATTCAGCAAGCGTCTGAAAATCAGACTTTGTAAGTAATTTACCTCTTTTACTATATGCTTTTACGGAGGCATAGACATTCTTAGAACCACCCATTTCGATCAACCTTCTTTAGGCAACTGATTTTAATGTTTGGCGATCTGTTCCTGAGAACAATTTTTACGTAATTTTATCTAAAAATATCATGGCTTCGTCTTTTTCCTGTTTTGACAGTTTTACAAAGGCTGAAAGAATCTCTTTTTGTATAATTAGTGACTCATCTGAAATGTCTTTTAATTTTGATAGATCAAAGGGGAGCAATTCACTTATTTTATTATCGCAGAATGCTTTTACATATTTTTGGAAAATTGAGTATGTAAAAGTTGGACTTGTCTTTAAAAGACCAGTTAGGATCTTTTCAAATTCTTTTTCGCTAGGATCGGATTTTGAAAAAAACGCCGCCAAAAGATTTTCTTTATTTTTACTTTCACTGATTGATAATGCTATGAGTGTTCCTTTTTTTGTTAGGTGATAATATGGAATACCTTTCTCTTGTAATGCTTTTGGACCTCTTTTTAGAGGCAATCTTCCATCCTCTTCAGCGATCTCCATAGGAAGCAAGATTTCATCAAGATCTCGAAATATTCCTGAATAGATATTCTTCCAAGTGATGTTGTGTTTTTTTGCTATTCTTTGGGAAATTCCCGTTCTTGTTCTTTCTGCTGGATTGGCATTGCTACCGAGAATAGTGATGATCGCTCTTTGCCTGTTTGCTTCTCCGGTAAGATCTTCGCCCTTTGTCTTGAATGTATCAAATATGGCTAGTTTTGTATTGGATTTGATCTTCATTTAGTCACCTTTATCATAATTTTCATCTTTTATGTTACTATCAGAATATACTAAAATATAATAATTTACTTTTTTGTATGCTTTCTAGTCTTCAATGCTTAAATAATTTTCAATTTCGATAAATTTAATGAATTCTAGGAACTACAAGTATGCTCTATTACTTGTAGCCGCAGTAGCCATTACAGCAACTGGTGCTATGTCTCAAGCATATGCACAAAGTGTTAATGATGGTATGGACGGATATGTGAAAGGAACCAGTGGAATTTACACTGGCAATCCTAACGAATGTTGGTTTGATGATGGCGAAGGCAACATGCTACCTTGTAAAATTGATACAGGTGATACAGCATGGATGCTAACTGCAACATCATTAGTACTCTTCATGACTCCTGGCGTTGGTTTCTTTTATGGCGGATTAGCCAGATCAAAGAACATCGTCAACGTACTTGGTATGACCTTAATTGTAATGGGTCTAATGTCAGTACAATGGGTTCTATGGGGATACTCACTAGCATTTGGTCCTATTGATTCTGATGCAAACATGTTCATGGGATCTCTGCAATATGCAGGATTTAATGATGTGTCCCACTATGCACCATTAGGTGAAGCAGGTCCATGTGCAGACACATGGTCAGGAGCTTACCAGATGAATGCAATGGTAGAAGGAGATGTTTGTAGTCAAGGTTGGCCTGGTACTGTACCACACCAACTATTTGCAATGTTCCAAGCAACATTCGCAATAATCACACCAGCACTAATTATTGGTGGATTAATTGACAGAATCAAATTTAGCGCATTGATAATATTCATCCTCTTATGGGCAACCTTCGTTTATGATCCAGTAGCACACTGGGTATGGGGAGGCGGTTACATTGGAGGTGGATCATTAGATCTCAATCCGGACTTATCGCCATCGTTTGCATTAGACTTTGCTGGTGGTACTGTAGTACACATTACTTCAGGATTCTCTGCATTGGCAGGTGCCTTAGTCCTTGGCAGAAGACTTGGATATGGCAAAGTTCCAATGGAACCACATAACATTCCAATGGTCGTACTAGGTGCTACCATTCTATGGTTTGGATGGTTTGGTTTCAACGCAGGAAGTGAAGTAATGGTAGACGGCATTACCGTAAGCGCATGGACTGTTACAAATACAGCAACCGGTATGGCTGCAATCACTTGGGTGCTCATGTCATGGGCACATACAGGAAAACCAAGCGTTGTTGGAGCTGCATCAGGTGCAGTAGCAGGATTGGTAGCAATTACCCCAGCTTCAGGTTGGGTAGGTCCAATGGCTTCAATTATTATCGGTATTGCAGCTGGTACAATTTGTTATGCAGCAATTGCATTCAAGAGTGCACGCAAATGGGACGACGCATTAGATGTATGGGGAGTACATGGAATGGGTGGTCTTACAGGTGCAATTTTGACTGGTACATTGGCTAGTCCACACATCTGGGATACCGGAGACGGTATTGGTGCATGGACTGGTACTGCAGAAGGAATGGAACAGCAAGCAATCAGCATCATCGGTGCTTTAATATCAGTAGGCTATGCCTTTGGTGTTACGATTGTAATTCTCAAAGTAATGGATGCCGTATGGCCTGGCGGAATCAGAGTCACTCCTAAAGAAGAGGAGATTGGCCTTGATTTGGCACAGCATGGCGAAAGAGCATACGTAAACGAATAAGAAAAACCCTTTTCTTTTCTTCTTTTTATTTAATCCAAATCAATTTAGATTTGATCCTTTTATTCAAACTATGTTAATCTCTACAATAGAACTAAATTCAATTCTAAATGATTCTAATGTAATAATAGCTGATACTCGCTCTTTCAAAGAATATTCTGAAGGCCATATTCCAGGAGCTGTGCATTTAGATCTTTTTGCGTTTCACTGGATTGATACAACAAAAGAAGGGATTGTAAATTTCAACAATCAATCTCAAACGCTTCTTTCGTTTCTTGGAGTCACACCAGAAAAAAAAGTCATCTTTTATGATACTGTTTCTGGTATGCTTGCAGCAAGAGGTGTTTGGATGTTGTTGTATTTTTCTCATCCACATGTCTCAATGCTGGATGGAGGGATAACAAAATGGAAACAAGAAAATCTTCCTCTTGAAACAAAACCAAATGGTTTTCAACCCTCTACATTTTCAGGAAAAATTAATCACAACATTATTTCTGGATTTGAATACATTTTAGATAATCTAGATAATTTGAAAATACTTGATGCTAGATCTGCAGGTGAATATGATGGAACCGCAATTCGAGCAGCACAATCTGGACACATTCCAAATTCCATCAATGTTGATTGGAATCAAAATATTGCTGAAGATGGAACTTTCAAAAATGATGAAGCATTATCTAAAATATATGATATTCCAAAAGACACTGAAATTGTAACTTATTGTCAAGGAGCATATCGCGCTGCCAACACGTTTTTGGTTTTGAAAAAATTAGGATTCAAAAATGTTCGAGTCTATCTTGGTTCTTGGGGGGAATGGGGTAATAGATTAGATTTGCCTGTAGAAAAATAGACTCTACTGATGGATGTCCTGATTGAAAGATTGTAAAAAAATGAAAGATTACGTTACAAACTAATTTTTTATAAAATAATGATGATTTTTTAAAGAATTACAATATGATTATATAATTGAAAATAATTTGAATGGAATAATTGTACATCTTACAATGTTTTAAAATTTTTATTTCTTTTTCCAGATAAATTGGTTGTAAATTAATTCTGGTCTGATTTGTCTAAATGGTTGTGCACCCCCTACATACCATTTTGTAAAGAATTCATACAAGTGCAGCCTGAGGGATTGGATATACACAATTAACCCTTCAATCATCATAATTCCCAAGTTACCACCAATAATCATGGCCATTGCAGCACCTGATTCTGCTCCACCTAGTGATGTGAATGCGTTATTTACAGTTAACAGCAATGCTGCATGTACAAGCAACATGATACCGAGTCGAGCATAGCTAATCGTATGAGCTAAACTCTCAACTGTTTTTCCTAAAAGTACCTCCATAATTACACTGGCAGGATCTGCTCCCCCTTCAGGATGTTTCTTTGCGTGCATTACGCCTCCAACCATCATGATTACCATTGATGCAATTACAATAACTACTGCAATTCTTGTAATAATCCAAACTTGGGCCCAATCACCAAGGAACATTGTAACCCATGGAACAGCTTCTGTGTGTATTTTGGAATACATGTTCATTACATCATATTGCGAACCAATTGCACACATCATGACAACTACAATTCCACCATAAAGTGTGATGTTTGGAATTGCTTCAGTAAATACTACAAACTTGTGTCCTTCTTTTAACAATCTAATAACACGTAAAGTCATTGCCCATACCAAGTGTACAATTCCAATGAACAATGAAACTTTGAGAATGTTGATTACTTGTTCAAATGTTAATTCTGCTACACTTAGAATTCCTACAATCCAACTAACTGAATGTAAAGCTCCGCCCTCTTCTAATAATCCATCAAATGGACCCATATGATCTAGATGATAACCAAATGCTTCTCCTGCACCAACACCTGCTATAGCTGCTGAGGCACCAGAAATTGCAATGAGCATTCCCCATCTAGAAAGTTCTCCTTGTCCTTTGAACTTGAATAGCAATCCTAATCCCATAAGTAACAATCCGTGACCCATATCTGCAAACATTAATCCATAGAAAATTGGCCACATTAGAGCAATCATTGGTGTTGGATCAGGCTCTCCAGCCTTTGGAATTCCCTGACTCTTTGTAATCACTTCAAACGTTTTAACGAATTTTTTATTCTCGAATAATGTTGGAATCTCTTCTTTTAGTTTAGGATCCGTGATGTCTTCTACTATTGACATCCATTGTTTTGTTGAATCTGTGAATTTTACTTCCATGTTTTTTGGAATGAATCCTTGAATTACTGCAAAGTGCTTTGTTCCTCCAGGTTTTCTCAGGGTCTCAAGTACATCTTTTGCAACAAGTGCTTTTTCATGAATAGACAGAATATCTCGTCTAATCTTTTTTGTTAATCCTGCTAATTCTTTTTTGATTGCAGATTGTTTTGCAGTCAATTCTTTTATTTTTGACTCTGCAAGTGCATAAGCCTCGCTAGGAATTTGAGGAAAACCTTCTGGAATTTTAAATGTGTTAGAATTGAAACTTCTTAAAACTTTGAGAACTTTTTCAGAATCTCTAGTGTCAGAAATTATTAAAATCGCTGACTTTTCTTTATTTTCCAAATCGTATTTGTAAATGGTAATACCTTCAAGAGAACGACTGATCTCATCAAAATCAGCAGAATTAATGACAAAGAGATTTGTAAAAAAGTGTCTCATCAAACCAAATCCAGAAAGACTCATGTTCATCTTTCTGATCACCTCTAAAGTATCTTTGAGTGATTTGTATTCTTCAATGGATAATCTGGTATTTGTCGCATCTTCTAACAATTTTTGAGGTTTATCAATAATACTTGGAGCTTCTTTGATTAATTGCTCCACCATTTCTTCAATTTCGTTAATTTCATAATCTTTTTTCTTGATTACAGTTCCTTTGAATAAAATCTCCATTATTCCCACGGTCAGTGGAATTCCCATTCCTTTAACCACATCATCAATTGATTGGAATGTTTGTTGTGCTTTTAGTAGCAGATCATCAATTTCAGGCGTAACTAAATCACTAGCAGAATCAATTTTGTGATACCATTCAAATTCAGTTAATCGTGAAATTGCTTTTGGAGACTCACTCCTTGGTAAAATTACTGTTCCAAGTTTTAAATCGGCTGTTCCCAAGATAAATTTTGGGTATTTTCATTGAGTTTAATATCTTTCTGATTTTATTCCCAAACATTAAAATCTATTATGAGTCGACTGCATTTATTGACATCTAATTCCACTTTAGAAAGTACAATTGACAAAATTTTAAAAAACACTGAAAACGATATCTTGTCAAACATCAAATCTGGACTAGATGATTCACAAAAAAAACTTGATGATTCTATTCCTAGATTGGAGAGTGAATATGATAAAATTATCTCAGATGGCAAAAAAGAAGCCGACAAGATCGCAAAACAGATCACTGGGAGTTCTGATATTGACGCCAGAAATAAACAACTTATGGTATTGGAAGACGCAGTTGGCAAAGTCTTTTCAAAGGCATTGGATGAAATTGCAAACACTGATCGCAGTGGAAATTATTCTAATCTAATCAAATCATTATTAGAAGAATCAACTAAAATTTTGGGCACCACTGAAATCACAGTATTTACAAATTCAAAGGACAAAGATATTGTCCAGTCTGTATTATCTCAATTTTCAGGATCTGTATTATCATCTGAGACAATTAACTGTCTTGGAGGAGTTAAAGTAAAATCTAAAGATGGAGCAATGACATTTGATAATACCATTGATGCAAGAATTGAACGTCTGAAGCCTTTAATAAGGAAAGATATTGCAGCAAAATTCGGAGTGGGAAATTAGGATTATGGCAGCTCAAGGTAGAATTGTTTGGGTAAGTGGTCCGGCTGTACGAGCAGACGGTATGTCTGATGCCAAAATGTATGAAACTGTAACTGTTGGAAATTCAAAATTAGTAGGTGAAGTTATTCGATTAACTGGAGATGTAGCATTTATTCAAGTTTATGAGTCAACAAGTGGATTAAAACCAGGTGAACCTGTAATTGGTACTGGAAATCCACTCAGTGTATTATTGGGCCCTGGAATTATCGGACAACTATATGATGGTATTCAAAGACCACTAAGAGAATTATCAAAAGCATCTGGATCATTCATTGGAAGAGGCATCACAACCACTGCAGTAGATATGACAAAAAAATTCCATTTTATTCCAACTGTAAGTAATGGAGATGAAGTTGTTGCAGGAAATATTATTGGAACTGTTCAGGAAACTGATCTTATCAATCATTCAATTATGGTTCCACCAGATCACCCAGGTGGAAAAATCTCAAATCTTGTATCGGAAGGAGATTATGATTTAGAAACTGTACTTGCAACTTCTGATAAAGACGGACAATCCATTCCTCTTAAAATGTATCATAGATGGCCTGTGCGAAAACCACGTCCATATAACAAGAGATATGATCCTACAGTTCCGTTACTTACTGGACAACGTGTAATTGATACATTCTTCCCAATTGCAAAAGGAGGAACTGGTTCAATTCCTGGAGCATTTGGAACAGGAAAGACTGTTACATTACACCAAATTGCAAAATGGGCTGATTCTCAAGTTGTTGTTTACATTGGTTGTGGTGAAAGAGGAAACGAAATGACTGAAGTACTAGTTGAATTCCCACATCTTAAAGATCCACGTAGTGGAAAACCATTGATGGATAGAACTGTACTTGTTGCAAACACAAGTAACATGCCAGTAGCTGCAAGAGAAGCAAGTATCTACACTGGTGTAACAATTGCAGAATATTACAGAGATATGGGTAAAGATGTTGTATTAGTAGCAGATTCTACAAGTAGATGGGCAGAGTCACTCAGAGAAATGAGTGGTAGATTAGAAGAAATGCCTGCAGAAGAAGGATATCCATCGTACCTTGCATCAAGATTAGCAGAATTTTATGAAAGAGCTGGTCGTGTTCAAGCATCTGGTAGTCCAGAACGTGATGGTTCAGTTACCCTGATTGGTGCAGTGTCTCCATCTGGTGGTGACTTTACAGAACCAGTTACAACTCACACAATGAGATTCATCAAAACTTTCTGGGCTTTGGATGCAAAACTTGCATACTCTAGACATTACCCTTCGATTAATTGGATGAACAGCTATTCTGGATATCTTGGAGATATTGCAAAATGGTGGAGTGAAAACATTAGTGAAGATTGGCTAAGCATTAGAGGCGAAGCTTATGGTATTTTACAAAGAGAAGATACACTAAAAGAAATTGTTAGACTCTTAGGTCCTGAAGCATTGCCTGATGAAGAAAAATTAATTCTTGAAGTTGCAAGAATGGTAAAAATTGGTTTGCTACAGCAAAACTCATTTGATGATGTTGACACTTATTGTAGCCCAGAAAAACAATTCAAGTTAATGAAATTATGTGTTGACTTTTACAGAAAAGGACAACAAGCACTCAAAGAAGGTGCATCACTATCTGACATACGTGAACTAGGTGTAGTAAGCACTTTACTTAAAGCAAGAATGGATGTCAAAGATGATGAGATGTCAAAACTTGATCAATTAGACAAAGACATGCAAGAACAATTCAAATCAATTTCAGGAGTAAAGGTAACAAATTGACAACTGAAGGTGGAGTTCAATACAGCAAGATTGCTGAAATCAAAGGTCCTCTAGTTGTTGTCGATGATGTTGAAAGTGCGGCATTTGATGAACTAGTTGAAATTGAAACCAATGAAGGAGAACGAAGATTAGGTAAAGTTCTCGAAGTAGGAAATGGTAAAGCAATTGTTCAAGTCTTTGAGGGAACCACTGGATTATCGATTTCTGGAACTAAAGCAAAATTTGTAGGTAAAGTTATGGAAATGCCAGTATCCAAAGAGGTACTTGGTAGAGTATTTGATGGACTAGGAAGACCAAAAGATGGACTCCCAGATCCAATTGCTGATAAATTTATTGACATCAACGGAGAACCAATGAATCCAGAACAACGTGAATATCCAAAAGATTTCATTCAAACCGGTGTATCTGTAATTGATGGATTAATGACTCTAGTTAGAGGACAAAAACTTCCAATCTTTTCTGGTTCTGGTATGTCTCACAATCTTTTGGCAGCACAAATTGCAAGACAAGCAAGTGTTGTTGGAACACAAGATGACTTTGCAGTAGTATTTGCAGCAATTGGTGTTCAATACAGTGAAGCAGAATATTTTAGACGAAGTCTTGAAGAATCTGGTGCACTCAAAAGAAGTGTTCTATTTCTAAATACAGCAGACGATCCTGCAATTGAAAGAATCATTACTCCTCGTGTAGCTTTAACTGTAGCAGAATATCTCGCATTTGAATTAGGAATGCACGTTCTAGTTGTAATTACTGATATGACAAACTATGCAGAAGCACTAAGAGAAATTAGCGCAGCGAGAGAAGAAGTTCCTGGAAGAAAAGGTTATCCTGGTTATCTTTACACTGACCTTTCAACAATTTATGAAAGAGCCGGCAAACTCAATGGAAAAAAAGGAAGTGTTACCCAAGTTCCAATTCTATCAATGCCATCTGATGATATCACTCACCCAATTCCTGACCTTACTGGTTACATTACAGAGGGACAAATAGTAGTTGGCAGAGATCTATTCAGACAAGGAGTATATCCACCAATCAATATTTTGATGAGTCTTAGTAGATTGATGAAAGATGGAATAGGTGAAGGAAGTACTAGAGCAGATCACAGTGAAGTTGCAAATCAGGTTTATGATGCATATTCTAGATCACAAGAAGTAAGAGCATTAGCAGGTATTGTAGGTAAAGCAGGTTTAACTGAAATTGATCTCAAATACATGGATGTCGGTGATACTTTTGAAAAAGAATTCCTTTCACAAGCAACTGATGAGAACAGAACCATTGAAGAAACATTGAATCTTTTATGGAAGATTGTATCAAAATTACCAAGAAGCGAAATTACTAAAATTAAAGATAAATTCATTGATCAGTATTACAAGGAAGAATAACTAAATGTCATTTGGACAAAATGTTGCAGCAACAAAAATTGAACTGCTAAAATACAAAAAATCTACACAAGTTGCAGTCATGGTTCAGCAAATTTTAGATGATAAACGTAAAGTTCTTTTAAAAAATATTGAAGAAATGATTCAAGAGGCATCTAAAGCACGAGGTGGAATATGGGATCCTTTACAAGATATCTACAAATCAGTTAATGAAGCATATTTGGCATTAGGTACCAATACTGTTGATTCTGTTGCAGAATCCACCCCACCTGTAATGGAAGTAGATGTTAGTATCAGAAGAGTTGTTGACGTAAAAATTCCTGCACTTACTGTAACTGAAAAAGATACCAAATCAATGCCTTATGGGTTTGCAGATACAAACTCATCAATTGATAGGGCTGCAAAACAAATCAAGGAATTGATGCCAAAAATTTGCAAGGCAGCAGAATATGAAAATTCTATCTTTAGTCTTGCAAAAGCATTAGAAAAGACTCAAAAATTACTGAATGCACTTGAAAATGTAATTATTCCCCAATACAAAGAAAAAATTCGATTTATTCTCTCTACTCTTGAAGAGAGAGAAAGAGAAGAATTCGCAAAGTTAAAAAAAGTGAAGGCAAAGATGGAAAGTAGGAAGTAATGGCAAAAGAAGAAATAAAAAAACTACTTGAAAATTCTAAAAAAGAACTTGATGGAAATTATGATAACTTTGTAAAGTCTATCCAAGATGATCTGAAATCATTCAAAAAGAAAACACTAGATCGAATTTGAATATTTTATCCCATCATGATTTAAATATGGACATCAAGGAGTCTCATCGTAAATGAAAACTATCGTCATGTTACTTTTGACAGCATCAGCAATTTCAATTCTAGGTTCTACTGGAATTGCATTTGCTCAAGAAGATGGTGCATCTAGTGGCGACTCTATGAAACTCTTAGGTGCTGGTTTAGCATTTGGTATTGCAGCCGGCGGAGCAGGCATAGGTCTTGGTCAAGTAGGTGCAGCAGGTCTTGCAGTCATTAGTGAGAATCCGGCTTTACAATCTAAGGTATTCATCTTTGTAGGTATGGTAGAATCAATCGCAATCTACGGTATAGTTATGATGTTTATCATATTAGGACAATAGTCCAAACTACAGATTTTTCAAATTTTTAGATTTTTTCTTTAATTGTATTTTAGCTTGTTTACATCTAAAACCCTTGCACAATACCTACACTTGAGTACTCTTCCTTCTTTGTCAATAACGTCCATTATTGACTCAATGTACTCTGAACTATTTGTGATACAATCTGGGTTTGAGCATCTAAAGATTCTATCTATCTCATTAGGTAGTGACACTCTTCGTTTCTCTACAAGTTTGTACTCTTTTATCATGTTGATTGTAGCCTTTGGAGCAATAACTGCTAACTTGTTTGTATCATCATCCTTTAGAAATTTGTTTTCTACTTTGATGATATCTTTTTTCTTAAATTTTCCGCTTGGAACATTCAAAGCTATGGTAATTAAACTTCCATCCTTACCATCAATCCTCAATGCATTAAGTACCTGAAGACCTTTTCCTTCGTCTATATGGTCAATTACAGTACCTTCCTTAATTCGTCGAACCATAAGGTCGGACTGTTCCATCAGAATACTTTGTATAGTCACCTGTATATATTATTGAAAGAATGAATGAGTTCTACCAAAAAGATATCATATCAATTAAGGACTTTGATAAAGAAAAACTCGAAAAAATCTTTACACTGACTGAAAAAATTATGCAACTAAATCCCTCTGAGAGAAGAGAGATCTGTAAAGGAAAAACATTAGGATATCTGTTTTATGAACCCAGTACGCGAACTCGTCTAAGCTTTGATTCAGCCATGGCATCAATTGGTGGCAACTCATTGGGAATTTCTAATGTTGCATCTTCATCGACTCAAAAGGGTGAAAGCCTTGCTGATACTGTACGAATGATATCGATTTATTCTGACGTGCTTGTTTTACGTCATACTTTGGACGGTTCCAGTAGATTTGCAGCTGAAGTTTCAGATAAACCCCTAATCAATGCAGGAAGTGGTACAGAAGAACATCCTACTCAGGCTATTCAAGATTTGTTTACAATGAAAAAAGAAAAGAAAAAGATTGATGGTCTAAAAATTGGAATTGTTGGTGACCTAAAGTATGGGCGAACAGTTTACTCTCTATTACATGGACTTGGAAATTATGATGTTGATGTCCGTTTAATTTCTCCAGAATCATTACGAATAAGATCTGATTCAACCTATGAAATCAAACAGAAATTGGATCTTACTGAAACCACCAACATTGAAGAACATCTTGATGAACTTGATGTTCTTTATGTTACACGAATTCAAAAAGAGAGATTCCCTGATGAAGAAGAATATCTCAAAGTTAAGGGAAGCTATGTTGTAGGATTAGATATGCTAAAACGAATGAAAGATGATGCAATAATTTTACACCCTCTTCCAAGAATTGATGAAATTTCTGCAGAGGTTGATAATACAAAAAATGCCAAATACTTCAAACAAGTTGAATATGGAATGCATACAAGAGCTGCTCTTTTGGGTGTGACTCTTAATGAAAATGGGTTTTAATTTTCTAGACTCTCCGATTTCCATATATCTAGTGATATCTCAATAATACTAGTTTGACAGAAACAAAAATTATTCCTATCTTTCCTTTAGACTTGGTTTTGTTTCCACGACAAGAACTCCCACTTCGAATCTTTGAGCCTCGCTACAAGCAATTAGTTGATGATTGTATGCTTGGAGATGGTCAGTTTGGAGTATGTTTGATAGATGAAAATAATTCAATTAACGGTTGGAACTCCCCTAAAATAGTGGGAACTATTGCTAAAATATCTAAATGTGAAGATATTGGGTTAGATGGATTACAACTACACATTGAAACTATAGGAAGAAATTCATTTAGGATCAAAAGAATAATCCCACCATCAATTTCTCAGCCTCCAAACTATGATCCTCTTTCAGCAGAGGGACATCAAGAAATTTCTGATATTCATGAAAAAGTTGGAACTGAAGAAAAAATGTACATACAAGCTGAAGTAGAATTTATCCCTGAAATTGATGAGAGTATTTCACTCGAGAAATGGGAAAAGTTAGTTGAACTATGGAAAAAGAAAATCATTAGACAGGCTCTTCCTCAAGTTGTTGAACCTCATTCTTTAGATCATGTTTTGGAACAATACTATCTTAACACTGACACTCCTACAGTCGATTATGTATATTCACTATCTGCAATTGGTGCAAAGGATCCCTATGAACTACAACCAATTTTAGAGGCAACAACAATGGATGAACTAATTAACCAAGTCGAAAAATTATTGACAGCGGAATAATGAAAATTATGATATCATTGAAAGTTTTTGGAATATTTGCTTTAGTTGTTTGTTTGTTATTTCCAGCAAGTAGTGTTTATGGACATGGATTTGGTATTGATACAATTCGTTCAATTGACATCCAAGGAAAAAAACTTTCTATTTCAGTAGAAATGCCAATGTATTTTGAA
Organism: Nitrosopumilales archaeon CG_4_9_14_0_2_um_filter_34_16; assembly: GCA_002788515.1. GTDB lineage: Archaea > Thermoproteota > Nitrososphaeria > Nitrososphaerales > Nitrosopumilaceae > Nitrosopumilus. The sequence goes on from PFRJ01000121.1 coordinate 18,683, forward strand.
AATGATCAAGAACAAATCACAATAACTGCAATTGAAGATGCAACAAAAGAAAATGCAAAAAATGTAACCTTTCTAATTGGTTTATTTCATAATGATGAAATGATTTTCAGGAATTATTTCTTTACAGATAATGGTGTTTTACCAATCATTGTATCTCCAAGTAATGATGAGAAAATCACAATTCATGGCCAACAAGACTCTTTACTTGGAGCATGGCATGGAACTGAAGATAATCCGCTAGAAATTACTGGTCCTTTGTTTAATTCTGGTGGCCTATACAATTTTGAGATCGAAGTACGAACTATTGATGAGCCTACAAACATCATAGAGAATTCTGGAATTCATAATGCTGATTTGAGCTTAATTGAAACTGTAACTTTCATTCAAAAAGATTCTAAAAATAATGATGTACAATTTCGTTCAAAGTCATATTTTGATTTAGTTTCTAATTTCCTG
>PFRJ01000128.1 GCA_002788515.1 Nitrosopumilales archaeon CG_4_9_14_0_2_um_filter_34_16
AAGCAGTAGTTATTGTTTCATGCATCAGATCTTCATTTGCCGTAGAATGGGCCAAACCAATAGCGTGACCAAACTCATGTCGAATTATTGTTGTGAGCTGGTTTGTGCTTAGTTTGTTTGCATCATAAACCGTAATAGTTGACTTTAAGATTTGGACATCATCTACGACTGAATTTGTATAGCCAGCATAGTCATCACCACTTGTCGTTGAGGTTAACATTATTGTGATATCTGCAACACCATTGCTAGGAGATACGTATTCAAATCTCTGTGGGACAACTAGTTTTGTAGGATTCTTTGCCACCTGCTGTGTTGCACCTTGCCATCCCAAATAATACGTAGAAGACGTGCCTTCAAGTCCTTTGTGAAGAAGAGAATTGTCTATTTCTAAGGTCTCTTCAGACAAGACTACATCTTTTATTTTACTGATTTGCTCATCAGATACAATTGATGCACCAAGTATGGTGAACGTCAAAACTCTATTTGGTGTTAGATTCCAAGATACCCATGTATCAGTTGTATCACCTCTAAGATTTTGAATCAGATATTGAGTCCGCAGTGGGGAATTGGGATTAGAATCAGATGGTACAAAAAAATCACCTGTAAAGAAAAAAACAAGCAATATAGAGAATACAATTATAGACAAAAACACAAAATATTTTTTGTAATATCTTGATGGAGTTTTTTTGCCATTAAATGATTTTGAAATTGCATTTTTCTTCAAATCGTCATTGGAATTTCTTTTTCTTGCATTGTTTATCTCTTCTAGAAGAACATTTTGGGAAACAAGATCCGGGATTAATTCTGAATTCATGTGTTGCGAGCCATCCTAAAAGAGATGTCATGAAGTGCTTTCATTATTGCATCTATCTCATATGGCTTGAAGATTATTGCTGATGCCTTAAGTGCAGTCATTTGCGTATGGGTATTCTCTGTAAGATCGGCAGTTACCATTATCACATTAGCATCAGGATCAATATTCTTTATCTTCTCTAGTGCGTATAATCCGTCAAATCTGTCCATCAGTACGTCCAAAAATATTACGTCTGGTCTCAGTTTTACATAAAGGTCAACTGCTTCCTTACCATCATGTCCCTTTCCTAGGATATGGATTCCTCTAAGTTCCAAAAATTCTGAAAAACAATCTACAATATTTTTGTCATCATCCACTACAATTGCCCTAATCATAACACATCTCCATCATTTGTAATATCATGATTGTCACAGAATATGACCATCATATTGCAGTATATTAACATGTGTGTATTTTATTTAACACACACTATTGACCAGCTTGATTATTTTTACAATTAAGATTTTTTTGGGGGTTGTAATTGTACAACAAACATTGTAAAAATTACAAAATATTATTTAAGATTATAATTTGGAAAGATTGTCAATCATTAAGACTAGTCAAAAACCATATTAGGATAAATTTGCTCAAAAAGTTGTAGCAACTTTTCTTCAGCAAGTATTGCTTCGTCGCTCAGGAGTTTTTGAATTAACGGCATGTCTGACTTATCCATTCTTTTAGGATAGTCATAACTAAAGGAATCTTCAAAGTCAGCATATGGGCTTAGACAGCTAGGACAGAGTTCAAGCAGATATGATATAGCGTTATCTGCCTGAGTGCTTTTGTATTTTGCAAATTCAGAGTGGGTTCTAGTCATTATTGATGATGTGTCTTGAATTTTCTCAGGTGTTACATAATCCATAACCCACAAGCCATGATCAAGGGACCAAGAATTGCCAAAATCATCAACTGCGGTATTCTTACCAGTCTCAGTCAAGTGATATATGTGCCCTTTGTTGATTCCGTCATGCTCTTTTGGTGGATTTAATGAATCTCCCATTATTTCAATTCCATGATTGTAATAGTTCTGCCATGCATTACGTTTTGCATCCCAGACATTTGTTCCAAGTATGTTAAAGTCCAGTGGGGCTCTAAAAGTATGTGTAATTTTTACTATGAGACATTTTGTTTGGGATTCATCTGAGCAATAACCTTCAGAAGTGATTACTTTGACATTATCTAAAACATGTTCAGGATCATCCAGAGTAACAGTCTCAATGCCATCAAAGGTTCTATCCCAATTGATCACAGCCTGACTCATTCCAATTGACTCTCCCTGAGCAAGACCAAATGCCAACTCAAAATGAGATATTTTATCAAGACCTGAATTGTCGTAAATTTTGAATTCGGCTACGTTTTGTTTTCCAACTTGCACAGTAACCAAAGGATAAGGAGTAAAGTATCGTTCGACATCGATGGATTTGTCATTGTATGTAAAACCGTCATCGACTAATCTTCTGCCGTCATTATCAACACCCAATGTTGGTTCTTCACAATCACCAGTGCATCCGCCACCATTGCTAGTGACAGTGGCTGCCACAAACAATCCAAAGTCGCCAGTTAAAGTAACAGGAGTTGCAGCAAATTCAGTGCCTCCACCACCAGCGGTTGCATTAACTGCGTAGAATAGATTACCACTAGCAACGTTATAATTTACCGTATCTGTGTTTATTGTTGGAGGATCAACACCTGCAATTGTACCTACTGTAAGTGTAAGAACAGAGGTACTTGTCCAAACTCCTGTTACAATATCTGCAGTATCAATATCAGTTGTGGCTACAGTAAAATTTGCTCGAAATTCCGTGTTGGACATTGTTCCACTTGCAGTAGCGTTGGTTGCACCTGGAAACGTAATAACAATCGTGTCGCCTACAGAATAAACAGCATCTCCATCATCAGGATCATTAGCTACTGCCGATACAATAGGAGATGCTGCAAAAGCATCCTGAGACATCAATGAAACAAAACCCAGACTAAAAACAGCAATCAGTGCAAATAACAAGATATTATGATAGTACTTTTTTATCATATTATATTATGAGCATAATAGTACTTAAGTATATTGATGCAGATAGAATCATACGTAAACATATTTCCATCCACGTTTTTGAACAACAAAAAATGGCACAACATACTAGACATCAAGTTATATCATAAAATATGAATTTATTTACATATGATTAATTGTATGATAATTGGAGATAATCAAGACATACATGGTGTGTTGAACGTGATTAACGTAGAGACTATTACAACTGGAAATGGTGGTAAAGATGCAAATTGTTGTATTAAAAAAATACCACTGTTATTTTTTTGCGCAAGTGCAATTGTATGACCAAATTTGCCATTAAATTTTGACGATCTGCAAAATTTTCTGCATTAAACTTTCAAAGATTAAATGCAGATTTGAAATTATTGTAAAAACGATTCATGTTAGATTTGACAATTGAGATATTTCCAGCGATATCAGCACGAATCTTGTGTGGATCTATGTAGGATATTTTTTCTAACTTTTCTTGAGTATTGTCAAGCCACAAATTTACCATTTCTTCATTTACTTCCAAATGAAACTGTAACCCAACTGCACTTTTGTATTGAAATGCCTGGTTAGGATAATGCTCAGATGAGGCCAATCTAACAGCATTTTCAGGCAAATCAAACGTGTCACCATGCCAATGAAATACCGTGAACGGATTTTTAAAACCAGAAAAAAGTACAGAGCCGTTGTTAGTTCTCAAATCACTGTAAAATCCGATTTCTTTTTTAGGCCCAGCATACACTCTAGCACCAAATGTTTTTGCAATTAACTGAGACCCCAAACAGATCCCAAGAACAGGAATATTCTTTTCAACATAATTTTTAATTAATTGCTGCTCTGCTTGAAGATAAGGTAAACCATCATTTGCGCTTTCAGGTGCACCTAAAATTACAGCTAGTGAAAAATCGTTGTCGGGCAATTTTTCATGCTTCGCATTTATTGATGTAATGTCAAATCCATCACGGTTTAAAAGTTCACCAAGATATCCAGAACCTTCAATTCGAGTATTTTGTACTAGTAAAACGTCAGACATGAATTAGATTACCAAAAGTGCTTAATATGTTAAAACAAATATGACAACATGTTAGTTTCCGAGCAAGAGATTTTTGAGCTAAAGAATTTTGTTCTTCAATTAAATGCTATGAAAAATAGCGTGGTAATTGTAGAGGGAAAAAGAGACTCTGTTGCATTAAAAAGACTCGGATATTATGGAAAAATTTTAGAGTTTCATAAATTTGGAGGGATGAATAATTTTGCAGACGCTGTTGCAGGATACAGCAGGCTGATAATTCTTTTTGACAGAGACAGAAAAGGAAGGGCGTTAACTAGTAAAACAATCAGACTTTTACAAAGAAGGACGAAAGTTGATCTTTCTTTCAAAAGAAAATTGCGTCTAATTACAAATGGAAAAGTTATGTTTATCGAACAGCTAGTTAGTTACGAATCTTATCTAGCCTAAGATTATGGCCAGATGCCTTTTTGGTTAAATGCCTCAACAACTCTAGAAACTGCCAAAGCCATCGTAGCCTTTCTCATGTCTATCTTATGTTTCTTTGACATCTCATATGCATCTTTGAATCCCTTGGTGATATTTTTCTCCATCTTGTTTGCAACCTCATCAAAGGTCCAATAGTAACCCATGTTGTTTTGTACCCATTCCAAGTATGAAATACATACACCGCCAGAGTTGGCCAAAATATCTGGAATAACCAAAATTTTCTTTTGATAAATAATTGGATCAGCTTCAGGCAGAGTAGGACCGTTTGCAGCTTCTGCAATAATTTTACATTTGAGATTCTTTGCAATCTTTGCGTCAATCTGATTCTCCAAAGCTCCTGGAACTAGAATATCACATTTAGTGGTAAGTAACTCTTCAGTAGAGATTTTTTTGCTGCCAGGAAATCCAACTACAGAGCCCTTCTTTTCTTTATGAGATAAAATTGCACTGACTTTTGCACCTTTTGGAATTGAAATAGAGCCTTTAGAATCACTGACACCAATAACTTTGGCACCCATTTTTTCAAGATACTCTCCTGCAAATGTTGATGCGTTTCCAAATCCTTGTAAAACAACTTTTGCACCTTTCAAGCTAAGTTTCAATGCTTTGGCAGCTTCTCTTACGGTATATGCTGCTCCTAGTCCAGTTGCAACATTTCTTGCAAGTGAACCGCCCATAGAGATCGGTTTTCCAGTAATAACACCAGGAGAGTAAACATTTCCATTTAGTTTGCTAAATGTATCCATAATTTGGGTCATCTCTCGTCCTGTTGTGTAAACATCAGGAGCAGGAATGTCCTTTCCAGGACCTATAATTTCAAAAATCTTGTATGCAAATCCCCTTGTTAATCGTTCTAACTCACCATCACTGATTTTTTCGGTTTTAGGATTTACATAGATGCCACCTTTTCCACCGCCTAATGGAACATCAACAATTGCACATTTCCAAGTCATCCAAGATGAAAGTGCCATAACTTCACGTTCCATGTATTCAACACCGCCTTCTGGGTTAAAGTAACGAATGCCACCTTTGTATGGGCCCCTATCATTGTTATGTTGACTTCGAAAACCTGTGAAAATTCTAATTTTACCATTATCCATTTTTACTGGAATTTTTACTCTCAAAACTTTATTTGGCACTGCCAGATATTCACGTAACCCTTGATCTTTAATTCCAAGAATATCGCACGCGTCATTAACTTGCTTTGTTGCATTTGCAAAAGGATCATTCTTGACCAAGGTATTTTTTCAAAACTGTGCATATTATATTAAGTTTAGTTGTAATTTTCTGATCGCAACTCAAGGTTAGGTTAGAGATAGACTTTGATGTGATTCATTTTTTGATCTAGTTTGTCAATTGCTTCATCAAGTGCACCTATGTTAATTTCAAGGAAATTAGACAAGTGAAAAATTGCACCGTAATTATTTCCTATTTTTGAAATCATATTATTTTTCTCAAGAACTTTTAGGTGATGTTGAACTGCCTTGTAATCAAGATCCAGTTGTTTGGCTAATTGATGCGTATTGTATGGTTGCTCAAGCAGATGAATAATTATTCGCAAACGGGTAAATCCACCTCTTGTACTGGTAAACAAGTAAAGTAGTAATTTCCTAGTCTGCCTGTCTGGTTGTCTTTGTTGTAAAGACTGTCTGGATCGAATAATTTCTTTGAATTCTAGTAGTTGATTAACCATGTTTCTTAAAATAAGACAAGTCAATTTTACTTAAAACCATATGTCCAGATCTCACCCATATCTAGGAAGACAATTACCCTTAAATTGACTTGGTACAACTCGGTATATCATGATGGCATCACGCGGTTACGATATGACTCCTACTATGTATTCCCCAGACGGCAGAATATACCAAGTAGAATATGCAATAGAGACCGTAAAAAGAGGAACACTAGCCATTGGAGTGTGCAGTAAAGAAGGGATAATAATAGCAGTAGAAGAAAAACCAAGAACACTGCAAACCACAAACGTTACACAGAAAATTTTCCAAGTCGATTATCATATAGGAGTTGCAGCAGCAGGCTATATTCCAGATGCACGGGTTCAAGTAGACAATGCAAGATTCTTTTCACAAGGAAACAGGATGACTTATGACGAATCTGTAGAAGTTGCAACAGTTGCAAAACATTTGGCAGATCAAGCTCATCAATTTACACAGTATGGCGGAGTGCGTCCAAATGGAGTCTCCATGATTATTGCAGGAATTGATCAAAAAGGAGAATCAATCTATGTGACTGATCCAAGTGGAACTTATGTACAGTTTGCAGCAGTTGCAATAGGTGCAGGTTCTGATGAAGTGAATTCATTTTTGGAAAAACATTACAAAGAAAACATGAGTTTGGAGGATGCAGCATCCCTGGCCATAGCAGCAATCAACCTAAAATCAGATACAAAAGAAGGAATCAATCACATAAAAATGGCAAAGATCACAACAGAATCAAAAACATTTGAAAAAGTTTCAGAATCTGATTTACAGAATTATTCTCAAAAAGCATCAAAGTTTGCACCATAATAGTAAATTAGATTTGAAAAATATTCAAACAAGAGCATTGAGACGATAGATTATGGGTTTAGGAAGCTATTGGGGCGAAGTAATGGAAGTACTTCGCGAAATCATTCCAATTTATGATAAAGTAAATTCCATCATATCATTAGGGAAAGACAAGGAACATCGAATTCGTGGAATTTCACATAGAGTACACCAAGGAAACAAAATTCTTGACGCAGGATCTGGTTTTGGAAACATGTCAAAGACGGCAATGAAATTAACTGATGGAAAAATTTCAATCACACTTTATGATCCACTTGTGCCTATGCTGAAAAATACTGGCACTTATTTTGAAAAAACGCCAGATATGGCAAATGGGGTTTTTGAACACATTCCATTTAGGGACGAAGAGTTTGACGCAGTGCTGTGCGGTTATTCATTAAGGGACGCAATCAACTTACGAATTGCGATATCAGAAATTCACAGAGTATTAAAAAAAGATGGGAGGTTTGTAATAGTAGATCTAGGAAAGCCAGATGAAGCGTTTTTCAGAGCAGGAGTGTCATTTTATCTAAGATGTGTTTTACCCATTCTCGCGTTTGCAGCAGGTGGAAGACTAGGATTGAAATTCGGAACATTGTATGGCACATACAAGAGATGGCCAAAAAATAAAAAACTAGAAGAACTAATTCTAGAAAAATTTTCAAGAGTCGAATTTGAGAAAGATCTTATGGGTGGGGCAATAATGGTTGCCGCATACAAATGAATAGAGTTCTGATACTAGTCAACATCACTGGTTTAATCATAGGCATTTCCTACGGATTACACGGACCAATCCTTCCGGTATTTGCAAAAAACATTATCGGTGCAACATATTCTGATCTTGGATTAATTGGATTGGCAAATTTTATTCCGTACATGTTCATTCCGCTTTTTGTAGGAATTCTCCTTGATAGAATTAACAACGGGTATTTACTTGCATTAGGTGCTGCAGTTAATTCTGTATCAATATACCTACTATCAATTGCTCAATCAGTCCCGGAGATAATGGGATTTAGAATAATGACAGGTGTGGCTCACGCGTTTTTTTGGCCACCATGTGAATCCATCATATCCAATGAAAGTTCGGAGAAAAACAGAGTTAGAAACATCTCCTTGTTTACAATGTTTTTTGTTATGGGATTCATGATAGGACCGTTACTTGGTACCGTATTCCTAGAAGGATTTGATATCACATACAGAATTTTATTCCAAATTGCGGCATTCATTCTTGCTGCAGCAATTATTTTTGCACTTTTAGCCTCAAGAAAAAACGTGAAAAATCACTATGAACGGTTTTCATTTTCATCAATCAAGGAAATGAAACGGTTTCCTGAAGTCATAGTATTGTTGGTTTTTTGTACATCATCTTTTGGCATAATTCTGACAATTTATCCAGCATTCCTTAACGACAACGGGATTAGTGCTGAAGACATTTTACTATTGTACTTTGTTTTTGGAATATCACGAGTCGTATCTCTTGTATTGGCTGGAAAGCTTGCTAGGAAAACCAGTCAAACTTTGGTTGCAGCTACTGCCGCAATATCAGCAGGTTTAGCCATATCAACGATGGCAGACTCGATTATTACTTTCGGCATTGCCTTGATTCTAATGGGATTTGGATTTAGTATATTCTTTCCACTAACACTAGAAATAATTTTGAGTAAAACACGAAAGGGAATTTCAGGGAAAATCATAGGAGCGTATGAAACAGTTTTTGGCATGGGTTGGGCAATAGGACCAATCATTGGAGGACCAATCACGCAATCATTTGGAAATGAAACACCGTATTTGGTATTTTGTGTGATAGGTGTTGGAGTGACAATATTTGCAATGATGTATAGAAAGAAACTAGAGCCACAAAGAATTCCAAATTAAATAGATGTGGTTCCACGTTTCTTGGTGCAGATATCTAGTGCATCATCAATTGTTGTAACAAAGACTTTGCCATCACCTTTAGTTCCAGTACATGCAACATTTGCAATAGCTTTCAAGATATCATCTAGTTTAGGATCATCAACTACGCAGACAATCATCTCTTTGCTAAGATATTGTCCAACTAGAGGAGGATCTTCAGCACCTTGGCCTTGAACTGGATAAACTGTTACACCGCCAACTCCAATCTTTTTGATTGCAGATACAGCAAGATCCCTTGACTCTGGCTGAATTATCGCTTCAATTTTCTTCATAAATCAAGGTCATCTTGAAATTCTTTAAATCAACAAGTGCATTCTCATACTTGATATTCAATGATGAAATCAATTATCTAGGCATGTAAATAGAACATTACGTTTAATTTCAATTTAAAGAATACCAGATCATGCTGAACTATCCATTAAATGTCGGAGGAAGTGAATGGATGATCATAATTTTTGTTGCGTTGGTTTTGATTTTAGGAACAGGGAAACTTCCAGGAGCTGCAAAGAAACTCGGACGTGCAGTCAACGAATACAACAAAGCAAAAAATGAAATTCAAAATCAGATGAAAGAAGTGACAGAAGAGACACCAAAAATTTCTGGCCCTGTTGGAACAGAGCGAGAAAAATTAGAAACGATTGCAAGATCAATTGGGGTAAAAATTGGTGAAAAGACAGATGATGAGTTAAGAGAAAGCATATCTACAAAGATAGGCAAGAAAAAGACAGAAGAGCCAGAGAAGGAATAATTATTTTGATTTGATCCTGTACACATTTGTGTCAAGTCGTTTTTTAGCAAATTTGTAGTAATCTGGAACTATTTCAAAACCGAGGAATTTTCTTTGAAGAGATTTACTAACTACTGCAACCTGTCCCGAACCTAGAAATGGATCAAACACAATATCATTTTTTTTGCTAGAGTATTCTAATAATTTTTCAATTATTTCAGAAGGGAGCTTAGTGGGTGTTTTTTCATCACCTGTCCAATATTCACGTTTAATCTCCCACACATCCTCTTTGTCTTTATAGTGAAGACTACGACCATCTTTTGTTTTTGCATCTTTTTTGAACCTAGAAAACGGGAAAAACTTTCGTTTTTTGTCATCTTTGCAGACATAAAGGCAATGATAATGAGAAGTGACAAATTTCTTTTTAGTTACTACACCGAATTGATATTTCCAAATTATGTGATTGATTGTGATAAAACCCACGTCATCAAGAGCACGTAGAATATCTTTGAGGTTATTCCATCCTGAAAATACATACATGCTTCCAGAGTCTTTTAGAATCCGAAATGCTTCGCTCATCCATGCAAACGTAAAATCATAATAATCCTTAGATTGAATTTCACTGTATCCAGATAATACACGGGATGGAGTTCTGTTATAATTTGCTTTTTTGGCTTTGAAATTAATTGCAAATGGAGGATCAGTAATGATTAGATCAATTTTATTTTTAGGGATTGAACTCATCCCGTCAATACAGTTTTGATTGTAAATTTTGTTAATTTCTATTTCTTTCATTTTTAAATTCAAGACAAATTCCTAGCTTAATAATGTGATTGGTTAGAACAGCAACTAAACAATAAATCACCAGTTATTCTAATGAGGTAGATCTTGAAATTCTCATGTCCAAAATGTAAATCTAAAATAGAGATTCAAAAAACATTCAACAAAAAAATGCATGTTTCATGTGAAAAATGCGGCATTGAAGATCTTTTAGAATTTACAAAGAATCCTGACGAGGTATTTTTAGAATTTCTTTCAAGGTATGACAAAGGACTGGTTACTGAAAAAGGACTTTCTGAAGGACTCAAAGAAGAAGGCATCGTAAGAGGGGAAAACGAGATTAAAGAAATGATTGGAAACAACAAGCCAGATAAAATTACTGAGGAAATTCTGTTTTCAAAAAAAGATTATATCTCGCAGTATAAAGTTTTGAAGAATCCTGAGCCTAAAATGGGGTGTAACGTTGAAGATTTAGGATTAGACGAGTCAATTTCTGATCATCTTAAAGAACTGGGAATAAAGCAATTTTACAAATTTCAGGAAGAGACGATTCAAGAGGTCATATTTGGGGAAAACGTTGTGATTGAAGCGCCTACAGCGTCTGGCAAGACAGAAGCGTTTTTGATTCCAGTGATTCAAAGGATAAAAAAAGAATCCAGTTATGGGAATGTTTTTGCAATTTTCATTTACCCTACAAAAGCACTGGCACGAGATCAACATCCAAAAATTCAAAAATTTGCAGAAAGGATCGGAATCAATGTCAGAGTTTTCGATGGAGATACAAAGATAGAAGAGCGAAGAGAGATCATAGAAAAACCGCCTCAAATCATAATTACAAATTTTGATGTTTTACACTATCACATGTGGCATCAAACAAGGTTTGCGTCATTATTAGCGTCAATCAGAATTCTTGTCGTAGATGAGGCCCATGTGTATTCAGGAATTTTTGGATCAAATGTACACTATATCATTAAAAGACTGAAAAGAATTTGTGGCAATAAAATACAGTTTGTTGCAGCATCTGCCACACTAGAAGATGCCAAAGTATTTTGTCAGAATCTTTTTGGAGAAAAGATGCAAGTTATTCGGGGTTCGGGCAAGAAAGGCCTAACAGATTTTGTGATGTTGTTTCCGTCACTGAGAACACAAAGAAATCTCATGGTAGAGCTAACAAAGAAAATGACTGAAAAGAATCACAAGACAATGGTGTTTAGCAATTCGCATTTGAATTCAGAATTATTAGCAATTCAAGCAAAAAGGCAAAAAGTCAACATCAAGGTTCACAGAGCAGGATTGATGGCAAATTACAGAGCGTCAGTTGAAAAGCAATTCAAAGACAACAGTTTGGCTGCGATATCATGCACTCCAACGCTTGAATTAGGCATAGATGTAGGAAATGTTGACTGTGTGATATCATCTACTATTCCAGTGAACAGATTAATTCAGAGAATTGGTAGGGCTGCAAGAAAAGGCCAAAGAGGATACGCATTTTTGGCATTGGGAAATGATCCAATCTCGCAATACTACAAGAATCACCCTGATGACTATTTTGAAGACATTGAAAAAACATACATCGATCCAAAAAACCCCTTTGTGGAAGAATTTCAAGTTCTTGCCATGGCATGTGACAGGCCAATCTCAAAACACGAATTAAAAGAACACCAGGAAGTGATAGAGCGCCACATAATCAAAGAAAACATCACATTATTCAATAACAGAATAATTCCAAATTTTGATAAAATCAATTCCATGTTAAATGACTATAGTATCAGAGGAATTGGAAAGTCAATAGACATTTTCTTATCAGACCAAAAAGTTGGCGATAGAGTATTGCCAATAGCACTAGAAGAATTGCACAAAGATGCAATCTATTTTTTGGCAGGCATTCGTTACAGGGTTAAAGAATTTGACCATCCTAAAAAGAATTATGCAAAAATAGAAAAAATTCCAAGAGACTATCCATACTATACAAAATCACTTACCGAAGAATGGCCCACAATCGAAACAATTTTTGAGAAAAGAATCGCAAATGGGGTGGAAGTTGCATTTTGTAAATTACACATCCAAAAGAAAGTGTACGGTTATGTCAACATAGAATTAGGCCAAGAGATCACTCAAGGGGAAAAAGTATTACTTGACATCCCGTTAGAGTATGATTTTGTTACTAAAGGAATTGTTTTTCACGCTCCAAGGCCTCTTGATGTTATGGAAAGAGCTGAAGACGAGGACTATACAGAAGCCAGTGGATATCACGCTACAGAACATGTGGTAATTGAGGGAAGCAATATGATAACAGGCGGAGTTTCTCAAGATTTAGGAGGCATATCTCTTGGCACCTCAGGCTTGATTTTCATCTACGACGGAGCAATTGGAGGCAGTGGTGCAAGTAAGGCCCTTTATGATAGATTTGAGAAAGCGCTTGAGAGAAGCATGTACATTGTAAAAGAATGCCCGTGTCAAAATGAATCAGGATGTCCCAGATGTACGTTTTCATATAGATGTGGCAACAATAACGAATTCCTTCACAAGTTATCAGCACTAGAAATTCTTCAAAGAATCAATAACGGTGAAAAAACAGAATTGGTTGACCCCACAGAAGGGGATAAACCTCTTGTATGATTAATCAAAATGGGATAAATATGACAAAAATACAGCATCATTGTGGAAAAAGTAGCTCTTGTAACAGGTAGTTCTTCTGGAATTGGATTAGAAACTGCACTAGCACTTGCTAGAGATGGTTATCACACATTTGCAAGTATGAGAGATGTTTCTAAAGCAGGAGAATTAGAAAACGCTGCAAAAAAAGAGAACCTTCCAATTGATGTAATAAAGTTAGATGTGGATAAAGAAGAATCAATTGTTTCTGCAATCAAAAAAGTGATTTCAGAGGGAGGAAGGTTAGATGTGTTGGTAAATAATGCAGGGTACGGACAGTTTGGATGTACTGAAGATGTATCAATTGATGATTTTAGAAAACAGTTTGAGACAAATTTCTTTAGCATTGTAAGAATAATTCAAGAAGTTGCCCCAATTATGAGAAATCAGAATTCAGGGTCAATTATCAACATTAGTTCAGTTGCAGGAAGAATGGGGCTCCCAGGGTCACCAGCTTACATTAGTTCAAAATTTGCATTGGAAGGCCTTGGAGAATGTTTGCGATATGAACTGGGACAGTTTGGAATCAAAACAACTCTAATTGAGCCAGGGGTGATCAAGACAAACTTTTTTGAATCCATGAAAATTCCAGATTCAAAGACAGACCCAAAATACAAGGAACTGACAGACCACATTCTTTCAGGATTAAAGATGATGGTACAAATGGGAACTCCACCATCACAAGTAGCAGAGGTCATCATAAAGGCAATTCATGATGATGAAATGCTTCCAAGATATGTGGTAGGAGCAGATGCTGCCATGTTCATGGAGGCAAAAAAGATGAAAACGGACATAGAATTTGAGAAATACATGAGCAAAGAGCTATTTCCTAGCTGATTGAATACTACGTTAAATTGATATACAGATAGAATAGAGTTTTCATCAAAGTCCGCAATTTTAAAGTGAAAAAAATGAAATGGAAAACACTACAACATAATGGAATCTTATTCCCTCCGGCGTATGAGGCCCAAGGAATCAAGATAAAGATCAAAGGGGAGACTGTAAACCTTGATCTAAACCAGGAAGAGATGGTGTATCAGTGGGCAAAAAAGAAAGACACGCCATACGTGCAAGACAAGGTTTTTCAGAAAAATTTTACAGCAGATTTTGCTAAAACCCTAGATACAAAATTTAGAAAAATATCATATGAAGACATTGATTTTTCTCAAGCTTACAAAATAATCGACAAAGAAAGAGATCTCAAAGAGATGATGTCAAAGGAAGACAAAAAATCCATTGCTGCAAAAAGAAAAGAATTACGTGAAAAATTAAAAGCAAAGTTTGGAATTGCCATCATGGACGGAAACCAAGTCGAAGTTGGAAACTACATGGCAGAGCCGCCAGGAATATTCATTGGCAGAGGAGAGCATCCCCTTAGAGGAAGATGGAAACCGCCAGTAACACCAAAAGATGTTACGTTAAACCTTGGAAAAGATGCCAAAGTCCCTGAAGGAAAATGGGGCAAGATCATTCATGACAATGAATCGATGTGGCTAGCTAGTTGGATGGACTATCTTACGCAAAAAAGAAAATATGTTTGGCTGGCAGATACTGCAGGACTAAAACAAGACAGAGACAAGGAGAAATATGAAAAAGCAGTAAAGCTTGCAAAAGAGATTGACAAAATAAAAGACAAGATTGTCAAAGACATGAAAAGTACAGACCCAAAAATAAGTAGAATCGCTACGGCTTGTTATTTAATTTACAGAACCGCAATGAGGGTAGGAGACGAAAAGGATCCTGACGAGGCAGATACAGTAGGTGCCACAACTCTCAGAAAGGAACACATCAGAATCACTCCCAATTCAATAGAATTTGATTTTCTAGGTAAAGACAGTGTAAGATGGCAAGAGACCGTAATGGCCGAAGGTCACGACAAACAGTTCCATGAAAATCTCAAGAGTCTGGTAGAAAAGAAAAAGCCCAAAGATGAGATTTTCGATGATATCACTTCAAGGCATGTTAATGCATATTATTCCAGCATTGTCAAAGGACTGACTGCCAAGGTATTCAGAACATATCTTGCCACCACGGTTGTCAAAAACTATCTCATTGAGCATGACAACATGAAAGGAAAGACGGCAAATGAGAAACTATACCATGCAAAATTAGCAAATTTGGAGGCTGCCATGATGTGTAACCATAAAAGAACCATTCCCAAAACCTTTGAGCAGGCATTAGACAAGAAAAGAGACACCCTCAAAAAAATAGAAAAAGAAAAGCCATGGGAGAAGACCCAAGCAGATCTCAAAAAGGCAGAAGCAACTCAAACAAAAACTGATGCTCAGAAGAAAAGCAAGGAAAAAAGAATCAAGACACTAAATGAGCAAATCAAAAAGCAAAAGGCAAAACAAAAAGAGAGGGCAGAGAAACTGCAATTACAAATAGACTTGTCAGAGAAAACCAAGGACTATAACATTGGCACGTCTTTAAGAAATTACATAGACCCACGAGTTTTCAAAGCTTGGACAGACGAGGTTGGCGTCGAGTGGGAAAAACTATACACATCGGCATTGCAAAAGAAATTCCTTTGGGTCAAAAGTGAAAATATTGACTGGAAGAGCATAAAGTAATTCTATCTAAATCCGGGACCCCAAGCATCTCTTTGTTTTTCTTTCCAACTTGATGAAGACTCGGTCTTTGCATGCGAGGTTTCAAACAATTCATCATATTTTGGATTAAATGGCTCATATCCTTGGCATTCAAAATAGAATTCATCAGTTAACGCAAACCCTTTGTAAAAGCTTTCATCTGCATCGTGTTCAGTTCGTACTATGTAATCTACAACACGGCATTTTGTATAATCAAAACCACGAACAACATCATTGCCATATGCCAAAACAAGGTTTACATCAAACAATTCTACATTTGAAGAGACGCCGGTTGATTTTGGTCCTGACCCTTGAGTGTTGTCAACCACATGATACAGTAAAGGAGTAGAACCAGGAACTCCCACAAGTGTAAATGTTGGATTTGCCCTTGCAATCATATTGCCTTGGTAGAATTCAGGAAAATCTACAACCTCAGTGCCGCTGTCAAAATCAAAAGTTGCAATCACGTGTGGACCAGTGCCCATATTATAGGAATTTGTTGTGTAAGTGTTGCTCATCTGAGATGATCTAGATTCTTTGGCATCAGATAACTTATCAAAGGCAGGGTTAACTGGAGCCAAACCTGAGCAGGTAACATCAAGAATTTCAGCAGTGGCAAACCCTCGTTTCCCAGTATAGCCCTCCTCTTTATCTCTCAGAGTTAGTATATCATACCCACTTACTATGCAATCCTGAAAATCAAGACCTCGCAGTGTCTCTTGAGAATTTGTAAATTCTACAGACACATCAAAGTCCTCATTAAAAGTGGATGCCATGCCGGAAACTTTTTGAGATTTGTCAATTGCGTTATCTATCAATGGATGGGGCAAAACTGCGGTAATTATCTGAAAGCTGGGACCTGCATCGTTGGCCTCACTAAATCCGGAAGTTAATGTAAAAATCACAGACTCTATTTTTTCAGAACCGTGATCAAATTCAAATGTAAGAAAAGTGCGAACGTCTTCTGCAAGTTTGAAAGGTAGTGGTCCGTAATCAGTAAAACTACGTGACTCAGAATTCAAACTAGACTTATCAGAGTCCAAATTAATTCCAACTCCACCACATCTAAATTGTATATTATTAACAATTGCAAATCCAGTATCAGATGCCAAATAGGATTCATAGTCATCTGTAAGAGTAGATACGCTGTATCCTGAAATTTCACAATTGTCATACTTGAATGACTTTAGAACGTTTTCATTTTGAACTATGTTAACATCAACATCAAAATACCTATAGTTGTACTCAAAACTATTACCTCCACTCAAAGTAGACATCCTGTAAAGATATGCTTCATCTAATGCCTTGTGCAGATAAGGGTTATTTCCCACAACACCCTCGACTTCAAAACTAGATCCAATGTTAGATACAATATCTGAAGTGGTTGAAAAAACAGGAAAATTCACAGTTTCAATGCCATTTCTAAAATGAAAAGTGACTTCATTGTGTATTCCGGCTACAAAATCATATTCTTCAGCATGTGCTGTGTCTAGCATCCCTTGAGAGAACATTAGTACGGATAATGTGACAATGGATGTCAAAATAGAAAAATTTTGAAAACTTTTTGCCATTGCTAAACAACACATCAAAAATCAAGATAAGCTGTGGGAATGCATTGCAATGCACCGCACGGGGCAATTGTATTTTTTAGGCAAACCATAAGGAGTAAACTATCAAATATGTTGTAGAATCATTTAATTTCCCAAATTTTCAGGCATATATTATGCCGGGGTAGCTCAGCCTGGTTAGAGTGCCAGTTCAATTGGTAATCTCTAACGGTTCTCCAACTAAGGCAATACTCATAATCTGGAGGTCGCGAGTTCAAAACTCGCCCCCGGCACACATAACTTAGTTTATTACTCCTCCCCGACCTACTGTATAGTCATTGAGTACCACACCCATATCCAAACATAGAATCGACATTCATAATTACAAATCAAGGATGAGGCAAATCAA
>PFRJ01000043.1 GCA_002788515.1 Nitrosopumilales archaeon CG_4_9_14_0_2_um_filter_34_16
AAAGAAGAATTTATTACAATTCCATAGAATTACAAATCTCTCAAGTGGAATGAAAAGTTAGGTTTTGTCTGTAACTGCGCAACTCATCTATTGTATCCTATTTCTCCGTTAGTAATTTTTTCCTTAAACATGATGCCATTTTTTGCTGCTAGTGTTTTGGACTCTTCCATGAATTCCTTCACTTGTTTGTTAAATGACTCTCTTACTGAGCCCACTCCTCTAAACTCTGAATGTGGAGGCGTATTTATGGAGTATATTCCAGTAATTATTGCATTGCAATTTCTAGCTAATGTGATTGCCATTTCTAAACCTCTTATGGAATTTTGAGATCCGTCTAACGGGACAAGAATTTTTGAAATTTTCTTTTTTATCACACGTTTGACTTATTTTTGATCTTAAAAAACATACTTCTAGTCAATAATTTCAAAATCTTCAATCAGAAAACATCTCTGATCGCTTAATTGACTAAAACTTATCTAGTGATGATAATTGTAGCTAAAACAGTGAATGAAAACTTCCTCCAAATCGATGGACACAAAATTCGATATTTGGAAGCAGGCAATTCTAAAAATACACTGGTTCTGATTCATGGGTTGGGTGCGTCTGCAGAAAGATGGAATAAGGTTATTCCACTATTCGCAAATTCATTCCGTGTTATTGTTCCTGATTTGATAGGATTTGGATATAGCGATAAACCTACCGTAGATTATACACCTGATTTTTTTTCCAAATTTCTTGAAAAGTTTTTTATTTCATCTGGAATTGAACGACCTTACATTGTTGGTTCTTCATTAGGTGGACAAATCTCTGCTGAATACGCATCAGTACATTCTCAAGAAATTGAAAAACTGGTCCTTGTTTCTCCTGCAGGTATGATGAAACAGTCTACACCTGCACTTGATGCGTATATCCTAGCTGCATTATATCCCAACCAAGCAAGTGCAAAAAATGCTTTTGAACTCATGGAAGGCTCTGGAAAAAGTGTTGATGATAGCATCGTCAACGGATTTATCGAACGAATGCAATTGCCGAATGCCAAACTTGCTTTCATGTCTACAGTTATGGGGTTGAAAAATTCAGAGTCTATTACTACTAAACTCAAATCGATTATAACCCCTACATTGATAATATGGGGTGGTAATGATCCTGTAATACCCGTTAATTTTGCTGATGATTTTGTCTCTGCAATCCCCAACTGTAGATTCTATAAGATGGATGGTTGTGGGCATACTCCTTATGTTGAGGATCCGCATACTTTTGTGGTAAATGTTTTAGAGTTTTTGAATGATATTTAGATTACTTTAAATACCTCTTAATTCCTATTGTTACCAATGAGTGGTAATCAAAACCTTTATGATCCTTCTGAGATGTTCAAATCTTGGATCCAAAAAAGTGGACGAGCACAAGCAGAATTTATGAAAAATTTTGGCTCTTTGATGGCAAATCAAACCGGTCAAACATTCAATCCTTTGGAAACACTCAAAGGCGTTTCTGACAGTGCTAGACAAACTCAATCTACTATGATGAATAACATGTCCTCCATGCAAAGTAAAAGTATGGATACTATGTTTAACATCGGCCAAATGCTTCCATCGTTTATGAATTGGGGTGCTTACAAAACTACCATTAGTAGTAATGGGCGAATCTCTATTCCTGAAGCTGAACGTAACGCACTTGGTCTAGGTGATGGTGATTTGGTTCAAGTCATTATCCTACCAATCGCAAAAAAATCAAAAAATAAGGAGGTGAAACAATGAGTAAAAACGAAACAACACAAGGAAATTCTAAAGATGTATTTTCTGTATATCAAGAAAACGTCGACAAACTCTTCAACGGTATTAAACAATCAGTACCACAATACCATCAATCAATTACTAACGTACAACAGGAATACCTACAAGCATATGAAAACGTAGTAGATTCAGTTATCACACTACAAAAAGACTATGTAAAGAAAGCAGGTATTGCAACAAACGTTCCTGAAGCAACACTAAAAGTAATTCATGATACAACTGAAGAATTTGTAAAGGCATCTTCTATACAAAATCAAGTAGCACTTGCAACTATCGATGCAACACAACAAAATATCAAAACATTCAACGATAATGCAAAATCATTTGCTGACTTGAACAGAAATATTCTTCAATCTTGGATTTCTGCATTCACCACAAAGAACAACTAGTGGTAAATCTATTTTTTCAATCTTTTTCTTTTTTATGATCTTTCAGCTAACCATTTTCCTAGCTCTGGCAAGACTTTATTTTGTGATAGAGAACTTGCAATCATTCCTACGTGTCCTGTAGGATACATTCTTAATGTTTTGTCTTCACTTCCAATGGCGTAATGCAATGGCATGCTGCATTCTGGTGAAACTAAATGATCTCCTACGGCAATCTGTGTAAAAGTTGGCATGTTTATTTTCTTCAAATCTATGTGTTCTTTGCCTACATACATTTTATTCTGAATAAGCAAGTTGTCTTGATAGATGTCTTTAATCCATTGTTTGAATAGTTCTCCTGGAATTGGAGGTGTATCTCCTAGCCATTTTTCTATTCTGAGAAAATTGTCTACAAATTTTTTATTGTCTATATTTTTGAAAAATTTAACATATTTCTCAATCCCTTGTTCAAATGGTTTGAGCACTGAAAAACAATAATACATGAATTCGGGAGGCATGTTTCCTATTGTATCCACCATTTTATCTACGTCCATATGCTTTGCAAGATTACTAATCACAGTAGTATCACGCCATCCATCAATTACTGGCGCTGTCGCAATGTAGTTTTTCACACTTTCTGGATGTAGAGATGCATATGCTGTTGAAATTGTTCCGCCGGTACAATATCCTTGTAATGAAATTTTTTCAGTCGATGATTCATTTTTGATATATTCTACGGATGAATCTAAATATCCATTAACATAATCATCAAAATCAAGATATTTGTCCATGCTAGTTGGTGTTCCCCAATCTAACATGTATACATCAAAACCTTGTAGCAGTAGATTCCTTACCCAACTTTTTTCTGGTTGAATATCCAATATGTGATATCTGTTAATTAACGCATATGATATTAACAAAGGTGTTTTATGTTGTTTGTCTGTAAGTGGTCTATAGTGTAATAATCTGGTTTTATCAATTTCTTGTACTGTATCATGTGGTGTTACCTCTAAACTGATTTCATCCGGTGCTGAAACTAGTTTTGGAGCGTCAAAAACATTTTTACTGAATTTTAACATCTCTTCCAAAATTTTTGGATCTATTTTTGATTCACTATGCATTATTTTTCGTCTCTTTTTTCTTCAATTCTAATTCTAATTTTCCAACACGTTTTTTTAATGAATGAAGTTCTTTGTACACTTCGTCTATCTCCTCTTTACTTGGAAGATTTACTGACTGTAAAATTACGTTAACAATATTATTCCAATGTTTTGTAAGTTCTAGTTCTTTAGATACCAGATTTCCATAGTTTTCTCCAAATTTTTCGGAATCAAATAATTCCGTAAAATCATTATCGAAAATATCTATCCATATTCTTTTGAATGATTCGATTTGTTCTACATCTTGTGGTATTTCTGGTGCTTTCACATTAACTTTCTTTTGAGCAACACCCCATGTGTCTGTAAGTTGTTTGTAGTATTCAGTAAGATATTGATTAAATCCAATCAAATCCTCGTTGATCTCAATTAACTCGGTTGTAATTTTTTTTGAATTTGCAGCAAATGCTCTCATTGGACCTGTTGATGCTAACGCTTGAGGTTTACTTGACATCAAATGTATGATGTCTGTCCAAAACAATGACAAATGCTTGTAATAGTCTATGGTATTCTTTGATGAATCTGGTTGCACAGATACCAATAATTGCAGATCGCAATAAATAGTTCGATTACTAAATTAGACCTATGGACAATGTTGAGGAACTTGAAAAAATATGTCAAAAAATTATAAAATTAGATCCTAAAATGCGTTCAACTAGGCTCATCAACAGCAGGGGACATCTCATTGCTGGGGGAATGAAAGACGGTATCATGTCTCTAGAAGACCAGAAACAAGATGAAATGATGTTCATGGAACTTGCATTACGCGTAAGAATGAGGCATGAATTTGATGCTGAATTCGGTGAAGTTCATTTTTCAATGTCTTATAGAGACAAAGTAATTGTTATGAGTTTTCCATTAAGCAACGATGATGTATTAGATCTCTTGCATAATTATTTCTAGGCGTGAAATTCAGGAGAACTTTTCCCAGTAAACCCAAAGATTTTGTAATTC
>PFRJ01000129.1 GCA_002788515.1 Nitrosopumilales archaeon CG_4_9_14_0_2_um_filter_34_16
ATTTGGTGGTTCACAAATCACAAAAAAGACTTTTAATAGACGATCAAAAAAATTATCTGTTACATCTGGTTTAATCTCATCAATCATTTCAGGATATTTAGGATATATCACAACAAAAAAAATTAAAAAATATTTGGAGTGAATATAATGTCTACTGTTAGAACAATCCAAGTCCTTTTCAAATTACTTCCATCTATTTTTGCATTACGCAAAGATAGAAAGAAATGGATAAATCAAGAAAAAAACCAAATAGATTCAGAACAGTTTAGAAAAAATGCACGCAAGATTCTTGAAACATTCATTTCTTTAGGTCCTGTTTATATTAAATTAGGACAATGGCTTTCTTCTAGGGCAGATATTTTACCTCAACCATATTTGGTAGAGCTCTCTAAACTTCAGGACAGTGTCCCTTCTGCACCTTTTGATCAAGTTAAACCAATAATTGAAAAAGATATTGGTCCAATTAATGAAAAATTTGATGAGATTAATCCTGATTCTATTTCAGGCGCATCGTTAGGACAAGTTTATCGTGGTTCTATTTCTGGCCAACAAATTGTTGTTAAAGTAAAAAGACCAGGAATTGAAAAAATTGTTGCAAAAGATCTCAAAGTTCTAAAAACAATTCTTCCTCTTGCATTAAGATTCGTTGATCCTAATTTGCGTTATTCAGTAAATGCAATGCTTTCTCAATTTATTGAAACAATCCATGAAGAAATGGATTATACTAACGAATCTGAAAATCTTAAAAAAATTAAAAAAAACATGGAAAATTCTTATCAAGTAATTGTACCATCTGTTTATGATGATTATTCATCAAAAAATGTATTGACAATGGAATATCTTCCAGGAATCAAGGTTACAAACGTTCAAGCTCTTGATGAGAAGGGAATTGATAGAGAGCAACTGGTAATTGATATCCACAAGATTTTCTTTACTATGCTTCTTAAACACTCGATTTTTCATGCAGATCCTCATCCAGGTAACATTTCAGTCACTGATGATGGTAAACTTATCTTGTATGACTATGGAATGGTTGGACGAATTAACAATGAAACAAGATTCAAACTTATCCGTTTGTACCTTGCCTTGGTTGAAAAAAATCCATCACGAGTCGTCAATGCGATGAATGATCTTTCAATGCTTACTCCAGGATATAATAGAACAGTAATTGAAAAAGGAATAGAAATATCAATTCGTGCAATGCACGGCAACAAACCTGATGAGATGGAAGTCCAAAGCTTGATGGAGCTTGCAAATCAAACAATGAGTAAATTTCCATTTGTATTGCCAAAAAATTTGGCTTTGTATATGAGAATGGCATCAATCATTGAAGGGATTTACAAAACACATGAAGTTGATTTCAAGTTTGTTAAAGTTTTAAAAAATATTCTAGAAGAAGAAAATCTAATTCCTAGGGCATATGTAGAAGAATTAAAAATCTCTTTTGATAATTTTGCAAAATCAATTAATTCAGCAATTCGTTTGGGACCTGAAATGCAAAGACTAATGGATGAAGCTCAAATTTTTATGAAAAAAAGAAAACCTGTAGTATTATTGAGTGGAAGTATATTTGCATCTGCAATTTTTATTGGCTCTGTTTTATTGTATCAATCAAATGAAATCCTTGGATTATCTGGAATGATTATATCTGGTGTTATAGTAACAATTTCTGGAATATTTAGAAAATATTAATTATTCAATTGAAATATTTTTTCCAGTTTTTGTAACAGGAATAATTAATGTCAAAACACCATTTTCGTATTTTGCAGACTCAATTTTTTCTTCACCTTGTTTAATTTCAATTGGTAATCTGATTTTTTTATCAATGATATTTGGTCTTTGATTTGAAATCAATGATTTTGATTCTTTTTCATCAATTACTTTATGTGCTTTGATAGAAAGGATGTCTCCACATAATGTTAATTCTATGTCTTTTTTCATAAATCCTGGAAGATCAATGGTAACTTTTAGATTATCATTATTCAGATGCATGTCAATTGGAGGTAAAACAAACTCGTAGAATTCTCTTGATTTGTTTCCAATTTCTTTGATAACCTCTTTTACAAGTCCCATTTTGTGTTACATGCTCAATTTTCGGTTATAAATCTTGTAATCTATTCTGTGTTTTCATACATAAATAAACATAATTTTCATTCTTTCCAAAAACAGTTCAAATCTATATGGAAATGAACCAGACGATTAAGATTCTATCTCAAATCCTAAATTTCCTTAATCTCAGGACGCTGGTAAACTAGCAGAGATTTAGGAATATCGATATTAATTTGGAAATTTCATTTAAAAAATATGGTAGAAATGATCAGTATGATCTAAGTATTAATTTACAGCTACTAATTTTATTAATTCGCCTAATCAGTCATTCGTGTTTCTGTCTTATCAGTTTTGGAACAAACATGAATATCACCAGAATTATTTCCAGTCTTCCAAGTATCATCAGAAAACTTGCAATTATTTTTCCAACAGGATCAAGGTCAATTCCAAGTATTCCTGAACCCATTCCTGAGGTAGTAATTGCACCTATTGTCTCAAAATAAGAATCATAGAAATCATAACCTTCACTTGATAGATACAATGCAGCTACAAGTGGAAGCGTTGGAAACAATGCAAATATCAGAAGTGTTGTGGCAATCTCATTTTTATCATTCACAAAACCTTTCTTCCATCCACTTGGACTAAGCAGTTTTCGAAGATCATACAGATTCAGTATGCGAAATATCTTTACTCCTCCTGCAGTTGAAAACCCACATCCTCCAATTATCATCAGTAATGTGAGAAATATCTTTGGAGTTGCATCCAACATGCTCATATCTACTACCTGAAAACCTGCTGTTGTACTGGTCGCAACAACAGTTATCACACTGCTCATCGAATCAACTCCATACAAAACTGAAAACAAGATTATTGCACCTGATAACATTAGCAGGTATACTGTGACTTCCCTTCCCAGCTTTACTGAGAGAAACTTTGTCCTTATCAATCCATAATGAAATCCAAATGGCAAGGTACCGAGTATCATGCCAATAATCAATACTATTTCACCACCTATCTCAATTTCTGAGAACATGTTAGAGTTTGGCAAAAATCCTCCAGTAGAAATAGTGCTGAATGCAAGTGAAAAGTTGTCAATCATGTTCTCTGAGCCAAACATCCAGAACATTGATGCTATGATCACGGTGTAAATGGAAAAAACTATTGTAATTGTTGCAAATAATTCCCGCAGATTGGGTGTTGCACCTGAGATGAATCCTCTCATGTTATGCAGCTTGTTTTCGGGATAGAATACAGTCATTATCAGGTAGATGAAGCTTAATCCTCCGACAAACTGCGTAAATCCACGAAAGAAGGTAAAGCTTTGCGGTAATGTCTCAGGTGTGGCAAACAGGGATATACCTGCTGTTGTAAACGCAGCAGAGCTTGAAAACAGGCTATTTGAGAACTCATCCACAAAACTCATCTCTCCGTATGGTGAGATGTACATGTACGGAATTGTTCCAACAAGAACCAGTATCACAAAGCTTGAAAATACAAGTATCGTCATTGCTCGCAAGCTAAGTGGATACTTTTCACCATACGAATTCAATGAAAATCCCAATGCCAGAAGTGTTGTTGCCATCATGAATATTCCGGCTGCTACCTGAACCTCTAACATGAAAGTTGACACTAGTGCTGGAATCAGCATAAGCAATCCTGCAAACTGTGTAACAGAGCCCAAGTTCCACAGGATTGATTTTACAGATGATGGTTTTTTGTTTCTTACAATGGAGCCTTGAATCAGTTCAACAATAGTGTGTTGGAATATGATCCCGATTACTATGTTTGAATCTGACAATACTGCAAGCTTTCGAATCCTGTTCTTTCTCATCTTGTCCAGTGCATCTTTTAATGAGTAATTGTGATGTATTGACACTAGAGGAAACGACATGATGTCCTCAATTCTTGTCCTTGAGGAACGGGCATGCTGTTCACCCACTTTTCTTAGAATGTCCTCATCAGTTACAATTCCTACTGGTTCCCCGATAGAATTTGTCACAATAATTTCATCAGAACGGTGTTTCTGCATTTGGGCACAAGCAGAAGGGATGAGTGATGATTCATGCATAATGGTGACTGTTCTTTTCATATATTGAGAGACTTTGTATCTTAGAATGTCTGGGGAGGTTTGAGAGTCAGGCATTTGATTTGACCTTTTCTAGCATATTATTTAGTATTGTGTAACAAAAATAGATGTATTAAAAAAATGTCTGTAAAT
>PFRJ01000010.1 GCA_002788515.1 Nitrosopumilales archaeon CG_4_9_14_0_2_um_filter_34_16
AAGACGTGAAATTCCAACCGAATGATCAAAAACAAAACAATAAAGCGGAAAAATCTCCTAATGAAGCAAAAAAATCATCTACAAATTAACTTGTTTGATTAATTAGAATCTTTTTTAATTTTTTTGAGAATCTTTTTAATTTGTCTATACCCTAAAACCGGGAGAATACAATAAACACATCCTATTTGCGAAACAGAACAACAGCAAAGACACCCACATTTTCCTTTGGCATGATTACATTCTTGGCATTTCATTTTTTTTACTCCTAGGCCTAGATCTTAATCGTGTTTTACAACAGGGACAGGTATGTTCTTTGGTCATAAAAAATAATGCACAAAGTGAACACCATTTCTGACCAATCTGATATCGCAGATTATTTGTAAATGAATTAGGCTTGAATCTACTACATAATCCAGTACACACTTGTGCCATAATCTTGTCCATTCAAAAACATATTTAAAAAAATGGCCAAATTCATTTCAAACCAATTTGATGCTCTTATACCTGGTTTTGTACAGACTAAAATCATATTGTTTAAAAAACTAAAACTGGAAAAATATTCATCATCCAAGATATAGATTCTATTTTAGAGTGTAAAGCTCGTCATTCTCATCCACTAGTTGTGCTTTGTATTGTTTAATTTTTGTTTGATTATCAATTCAATTATCAACCCTGAAACTATTACAGAAAGAACTGCAACCACAGACAATAAAATTCCAATTTGTGGATCAGGTGAGCTCAATGGTAATGTATCTTGTATATTCCCTGACTGTTCCGGAATTGAACGCATCATCATAGACTCTGATGATTCAGACATCATGGATGGTACCTTGGATTGTGCTACCTCTGGAACACTAATCTGATTTTGAAGAAATTGTGACGAAAACCATGCTGCAATTGAGACACCGCCAAGCGTTGCAAGTCTATGAATTCGGGTAAAAGAATTAAACAAAGATTTGCTTTTCTTTGCAGGTTGAGTCATGGCAGTAGGAAGAATTACAATTGCAAATTTGTCGATGGTATAATATTTCATGTCGTGTGACTTTGAGTTTTTCCCAACACTTGTAATCTTTACAACTTGAGCTGATTGCATTTTTTTTAAATGATGAATTACCAAGGGCAAAGACATTTCTGTTTTCTGGGCTATTTGATTTGCAGTAAGTGATTCGTTAAATAAGATCTTTAGAATATTTCTGCTTGAATCAGATGACAGTATTTCTCCAATTGTTTTTAATTTTTCATCTTCAGTAGACAAAATATCTACCCTGTCAGATAAATCTGGAATATCATCAGAACTCATTGAAACATAATTCTTCCAACTTGTATTATTAAGATTTCTGGTTAAATTGAAATTTAATCAAACCTTATCTTCAAAATATCATTACCTAAAACCATGAAGAAATCAAAACAGCTAGTTATTGCCATGCTTGCAGTACTTGCAGTGTCTGTTTCATTTGGAGCATTGTATCCTGAGGCAAACGCACAATCAACAACAACTCCCTCATTGGAAAAGACCCTGTCAGTTACAGGTATGGCAACAGCATCAGTAGATCCTGATCTTCTCACTGTCAATTTTGGCATAGAAATTCAGAAACCTACTGCAAAACAAGCACTAGAAGAAAATTCCAAGATGATGAAGAATGTAATTTCAGCACTAAAATCTGTCGGAATTACAGAATCAGAGATTAGTACATCTTCTTTGAATATTTACCCTGTCTACGAATACATCAGCGATGAATTTTTGGGAATTCAGACAAGAGAACTTGTAGGATACAAGGTATCAAACATTCTCTCAGTGGAAACAGAAAAACTCAATCTTGCAGCAACCATCATAGACAATGGTGTGGATGCAGGAGTAAACAGAGTCGATTCTGTGTATTATTCTCTATCCCCACAAAAACAAATGGATCTCAAAGATGATTTGTTAGAACAAGCCATCACAAATGCAGAGTCAAAGGCAAAAAAAGCACTAATTCCACTTGAACACATCGTAATTGGAGTAAAGAGCATTTCGCTTTCAGAATTTGGAATGCCATATCCACAACCAGTGTTTAGTGGAGACTTTGCAATGTCTGAATCAAAGATAATGGCATCAACTCCAGTGTTTTCTTCCGAGCAAGACATCACAACATCCGTACAAGTTGTGTTTCTTATCGGAAGCAACTAATTTTTTATTTTTGCTCACTTTTTCTAAACATTCAGAATATCTAAAATAATACTTCAAAAATATTATAAATGATATTTGTATAACTATTAGTCATGATGTCTGAGCCACCCAAACAATCATCAGGCGACGAAATATGTCCAATGTGCAAGAGACTAAAGAATAGACACACTCCTGAAGAAATGCTTGCTTGTTCAAGAAAACAACTAGAATTTAAAAAAAATCCTACAGGCGGAGCAGGAATTGTATAAAAATTAATCAAAATGACATCTGTGAATACTTTAGAAAATATCATCAAATTTCATTTTTTAAATAATGATAAAAATTTGTAAAAATCAAATTTTCTTTATAAACAAACTGTCACGACATCAAAGTCAGTTGCATCTAACTCATCTAAACTGACATGGAGAGATATTCAGGGACTTTCATGGGTATTTGAAGATGATTGGTGATGCTTAATAATCACTTAGAACAAAAATACTCTGTGAGTTTATACTTTCGAATTTACCCGGTGATGTAGTAAATTGAAAACAATATTTTTACTTGGCATGTTGTTACTTGTCGGTAGCTCAACTGGTATTGCACATGCCCAAAATACATATGATATCAACATTCCTACCGGAGCAGCAGATCCTAACGCTCCGTATTTTTGGCAAAGTGAAAAAGATGGAAGTACAACAGGAATAATTGAGATACTTGTTTTAGATACCATAATCTGGAAGAATGCAGATACTGTTGCACATACAGTAACCTCTGGAACTCCTGGAGATGGTCCTGACAACATGTTTAACAGCGGACTATTTGCTTCTGGAAAATCCTACACACTACAATTTGATAAAATTGGTAATTTCCCGTATTTTTGCAGTGTTCATCCTTGGAGGGTTGGCGAGGTAATAGTAACAGAGGGGTTGTCCATACTGCCCGATGTGGGAGGGAAAATTACTGATGGTGATATCTCTTTTGATCTAGAATACAAATTTAGTCGATTACTTGCTAATCCTCAAATTAATGTTGAACAAAAATCGATTACTTTTGAGTTGATAGGTAATTCAAAATCTTCTAATCATGAACTCTTTTTGAGAATGCCTTCTGCACTTTTAGATGGTCCTTATATTATCTGGGTTGATGGTAAACAACTCGCGGATTTTGAACATGACAAAGAAAATGAAATCAATACTTTGCGGATTCCTTTAACTGAACAATCCAAAATCCTTACAATTGTAGGAACTTTTGTGATTCCTGAATTTGGAACTTATGTTGTATTTGTTTTCCTAGCTGCAATTACGTGTATCATAGCGACGTCTTTTAAATTAAAGCCAAACCTAGTTCCACGGATTTAATTTACAAATTTAATTAATGTACATACAAATTTTATCCATATGATGTTAACCACATTGTAATATAGTATGTACTTGAGAGATAATCCAATCAATTCAAAAACATATTTAAAAAAATGGCCAAATTCATTTCAAATCAATTTGATGTAAATACGTAGAAAGATGTGGTTTGTAGATCAGTGTTTGTGGGTTTTGATGCAACTATCACAGAATTCAGAACCACATTCATCACAGGAAATTAATTGTCCTGGCCTATACCCAGTAAAGCAATTATCACAGCTTGTGCCATTCATGAAATCACCATCTATACGAGAAATAAAAAGATAAAGGTTACAGATTAAAAATCACACATAATAGCAACTAGAAATTTACTTTCCAGAGAGGATTAATTATTTTATAAAACATTTACAGCCACAGTCATACATGCCAGCTTTTCCCATGCATTGATCATGATGTTCATTATAGCATTTATTACAAATTAACATATCAATCAAGACTTTTCTTTACATGAGTTTTTTCATGAATAAGCACTTTGGAAAAAGTGTCGGAATTTCCATCCCATTTGAAGTTACATTGCCTACAATTGTATTTCATTTTGTTGAATCCTCTTGTTTCTTTTCGG
>PFRJ01000018.1 GCA_002788515.1 Nitrosopumilales archaeon CG_4_9_14_0_2_um_filter_34_16
CTTTTCTTCAGCTTTTTTTGCAGTTTTCTTTGCTGGCTTTTCTTCAGCTTTTTTTGCAGTTTTCTTTGCTGGCTTTTCTTCAGCTTTTTTTGCAGTCTCAGTTGTAGTATCTTTTTTCTTTGCCATCAAATCACCTTATTTTTTAAATTCAATTTCTTATTTATCAACAAGATTTCATTCCTATTTAACAGTAAATGTTTCTTTTGTAGAAATAGTCGTTAAATCATTTGAGACCATTTCTGTGACTAGATCATATGAACCAGGACTGTCAATAATTTTAGAGAATTCATCACCTACAGGAATAATTGGACTTTCATTTTCAAAACATTGACTGAAAAAGCCTCCTTGAGTAATCACATCACTTTTACCAGAAGAGTAAATTGTGATATAAAGATCTCCGCAATTGAATGAAGAATCATTGACTTTTACTTGAACTTCAATAGGCTCTGAGGTAGAGTATTGTTTAGACAGACCGATTATTTCAATAGGAGAATGGGAAGACAGTCCGCCAGAAGACATTGGCCACATGTTTAATTCTCTATCTGGTTTTTGAAGAATATCAGACAATACTACGGCACCAAAAATTAATGAGAATATTACAGGCAATACAAATACAAGAAAAACTCGCTTAGTCATTTTGTTTTAAGATCTGGGATTCCCTTATATCTATTTAGCAAAATTTCAAAGATTAAGATCAATTTGACGAATGAGTTAAATCGTAGCCAACTAAAATATCGCTAGATGCGACTTAGAAAATTCAGAGTTAGAGCATATCGTTGTATTCATGATTCTGGAGAAATAACCGTTGGGGATTTGGCAGCTTTTGTTGGAAGAAATGAGAGCGGAAAAACTACAATATTGCAAGCGCTGACATTATTGAATAGAGATGAAATTGTCTCAGAATTAGATCTTTGTGATGAAATGAACGAAGAATTAAAAGACGAGATGAGATTAGCAGAAGGCAACTTTGATTTAAGTCAGCATGAAATTAGTTTGATTAAAGAGAAATTTCCAGGACTGCCTGAAATTAAAAAAATTAAGTTGATCAGGACAAATCGAAACCCAAAAGTTCAATACGAATTTGAAGACATTGAAATTAGCGATGAAGGTAGCAGTGGAATTAACTCGTGGGAGAATTTCTCAAAACAGATTTTTGAATTCTTAGATACCATTCCAAATCACCTAAGAATACAAATCGATACAAGATTTTTTGAAGGTAGTGTTCCAAAAAATCAAGAAATGTTCGATAGTGGAATGGCTGAGTTTAGTAACCAATTCCATGTAATTGCCATTCAAGAGCCCAAAGTAATTGAAGAGTGGGAAAAAATCTACGAAAAGCCTGAAAACCAATTTTCAAATCTCCTAAGCGGTCAAAGTGAAAAGACAGCATTGCATAATTTTATTGCATCCGAATTACATCCTAGATTTGTATATTTTTCAGATTATAAAAAAATCTACGGCAGCATCAACCTCAATGAGTACCTTAGAGAAGAAAGAGGAGAACGTCCAGATTCAATTGAATTCATAGAAGAATTTGATAAAGCTGAGACAGTAAGAAACCTATTCTATCTTGCAGAACTAGACATTAAAGAATTAGACGAGGTAAAAGAGAGTCCATCAAAATGCATCAAACTTCTCAACGCGGCAAGTAATAGATTGACTAAAAAATTAAACCCTGCTTGGAAAGGAGATCCAATTCATGTTGATTTGAGATATAATCCAGGAAATATCATGAATGTTGTAATTTCAGATGTTCATAGAGATGGAACGATTACCAATACAGGATTGCTAAATAGAAGAGCAGAGGGTTTCAAATGGACATTTTCATTTATTGTAAACTTTGCAGCAGAAACACAAAGAGCAGAATTAAAAGAAGCCATATTGCTTTTGGATGAACCTGCTAGAAATCTTCATCCAACTCAGCAAATGGGAATTTCAGATTTATTGAAAAATCTAGCTGGATCAAATCAAGTCTTGTATGCAACACACTCACCATTTATGATATTTGATTACACACCAGGCAATCTACTAGTAGTAGAACTGGATAAAAGAAAACATCTCAGTAGAATATTTTACGATTACTGGAATGCAGATGACAAGACACTGACACCAATTTTGTATGGATTGTGTCGAGGTCAAGTTGAGTCTATTGTGGATAGAGAAATGGGAACTAATTCAAGGCCAATAATCATAGTCGAAACGATGTCAGATGCAATGTATCTTAACGCATTTGATAAATTTTTACAAGATCCAAACATATCAATGAATCCATTAAATGTGGTTGCAGCATATAACAAAAACTCAGTTTTGCCCTTGGCAATTTTTTACAGAAATCACGGCTACAGGACATTTATTTTGTTAGATAATTCAGAAGAATCAAAGCAAATTTCCGCACAACTAGTTTCAAATGAATTTTCATCAATTCAGACCATATTTTTTGAAAGAGAGGGTAAAAAACTTGAATCAATTGAAGACTATATTGCACTTGAAGACTATCTTTATCCAGTAAACCAGACTTATGAAATAAAACTCAGACATGAGGGATTTTCAAATTTAACACCACAAGAGGTGGCATCTAAAGAAGGCAAAGGGGTTTTAGAAAAATTGAAAAGAATATGGCAAGACCATAGAGATGATGATTGGGGCGAATTTAACAATGAAGAAATCACCAGATACATTTGTGAGAAAATCACATTAGAAGAAACTAGTTTCCTATCAGATAAAACTAAAGACCAATTCAGATCACTATACAGACTAATTGCTGAACGTATCAGACAATATCAAAATGTTGTTACAAAAGCAGATTTGAATAAATTCCAAAAGGCAAGATCTTAGGATTTAAGAAGTTTTCTCATGAAAAACACTAAATTAAGAAATAGAAAAGTGGGGAAAAAACTTTAAGGTTTAAGTGAGAGATATTGAGTTTAAATTACATGAATAGATCCTCGATGAGAGGAATTTTCCTTTCAATTGCAGTGTTATTTTCAATTGTGTTAATTGTATTTCCATCAAGTGCACATGGTGAAGAAATCATAGTGAACAGTATTGCACTAGAAGAAACATCAGTATTAGAATTAACAAACGATTCAAATGAAAATGTCAATACTGTGAGAATATGGCTCGGAAGTGATTTTAGCTTCAAGTCTTTTAAAACTGAAAAAGGATGGGTAGGAGAGAAAAATACACAAGGTATGATTATTTTTACATCATCTGAGCCAATCAAACCAGGTGAATCTGTAAAATTTGGAGTGAAAACAGACAAACCCAATTCAGGAATTAATTGGCAAGCATTAGATAGCAAAAATACAGAAATGAGCATAGGGAAATCTATCCCCAAAGGATTACCAAGCATGACTGAAAATTCAAATGATACAGGCGAAAGCATATCAACAGAATCAATATTTAGAATCATTCCAGAAAAACCAAATGTTGGATCTACAATTAGAGTGACTGGAGAAAAATTTGGCCCATCACAAGAATTGTATTTTTATATCGATGCTAAAAAAATCGGCACTTTTGTAACAGATCAGAATGGTCATTTTATGACTACAATGAAAATTCCAGATGATCAAAAAGCAGACAGGGTAGATTTGATAGTAAAAGACAAGGATGGAAAAGAAAAGAAAATCAGTCTTAGAATAGAAGATGAAAAAAGTAGAATGGTACAAGTAGAAAACATTCCATTAACGGTAAAAGGTATTCCGGACGTCATTCATAGAGGAGACTTTTTAGAGATTTTTGGAACTGGAAATCCAAATAGTGGAATCAAAATAGAAATTATTGGGCCGGATGGTCAAAGTGTGAGAACAAGAACAGCACAAAGTGACAATAAAGGAGATTGGGCATTAGAACCACTCTTGGTTCCACTTGACAGACCATTTGGAAAATATACAGGAATTATTTCAGATGGAAGAGATAGCAAAACAGCAAGTTGGATACTAGAATCAGATAAAACAATCATCATAATTCCGACAAATTTGAAATTTGAGCCTGGAGAAACTATGAAATTTAACGGCACTGCATTACCAAACAAACCAATTGAAATTATATTAGAAGATCCTTTCGGAAAAGAAATTAGTTCAGACATAATTCAAGTTGGAGATTCAGGTATTGTAGAGTTTGAAT
>PFRJ01000076.1:0-147 GCA_002788515.1 Nitrosopumilales archaeon CG_4_9_14_0_2_um_filter_34_16
CATTATCCACGCCCAATGCTTGCTGGTATACTTTGGCAGATTCTTCAACATCATTTACCGCAATTGCAATATGATCAATTTTCATCTAAAAGACCTCGTTAATCAATAGTATTCGTTGGCTATTTTAATTTGTGTACCAATATTGTA
>PFRJ01000076.1:154-4136 GCA_002788515.1 Nitrosopumilales archaeon CG_4_9_14_0_2_um_filter_34_16
ATGACAAACCAAGTTTATCAGGTAATCCAAAGCATTGACGAGATGGATTCAGATATTATTAATTCAATCACAAAACAATGCAGAGATGTCTTATCATCACTAAAAACTGGTCAAATTTTTGAATCCAGTTCCTTTGTAAAAACACAGATGCCAAAACTATTCTACTAAACATCGTTATGGATGAGGATGTAAAAAATTTCTCATATGATTCTAAATTCTCAAAAATGATTTTCTAATTGCCCCGCCAGTAAGAACTTGGTCTAGTATTCCCACAACAATAACTCCCAATACCACTTTTCCTCCATTGCTTTCAGACATGTGTTTTAGCAAAGATGAGATGGATTCATGAGGATCTGTCTTGTCGCGATGTATCTCGCATATACCTGTTGTTGGGTTGCATTCTGCATGAAGATTTCCTTTGCGAAAATGAATCTTACCTAGTTTCTCGCCTAGAGAGCGTTTCCAAGTAGAATCTCTTTCTAGTTGTTTAATTGTAAGTGTCATTTCTTTGCTCCAGATACCTTGATTTTCTCAAAAATCCAGTTGCCTGAGTTTTTGGTTGCAACATATTCTGTTATTCTTTTTTCTATGGCACTTCCAACCAATCCTCCGATCAACGCACCAATCAATGTAGTTGCTACTGGGTTAGTGCTTTTACCTGCTACGAGTCCTGTTCCTCCTCCTGCAAGTGCTCCTTCAACTGCCCTTGATACTATTTTTGAAACAACTATCTTAATTGCAGCAACCCCTATCTCAATTAGTGCCTCATCTATCAGTTCAATAAGTGATTGTGTTTCTCCTGTATTGTAACGTATTGTAAGTGTTGGCTGGATAAGATTGTCTTGAATCTGTATTTCTTTCATTGCTACTTTGTTTAGCTCGCAATGATCTTTAATTTTTTCTTTGATATATTCTTCTACAGTTCTGCATCTGTCTTCTGACATTTCTCCAAAGTAGTTATTGCACTCTATCATCATTTCTTTCATTGAACACACCTCAACTCTTCTAGTTTTCTTTTAACCATGACTGTATTTGGAGGAGCACCTAATGCAATCATTGTTAAACGCCCTACATTGATAGTATTTTCTTTTGGTTTTTCTATTGAAATACTTTCAAGCTCTGGATACAATTCAAGTGCACCTTTTGCGATGTATCTTCCGTCTTCTGTGAGATAGAATCTGTTGCCAATTTTGCCAACATGTTCTGCCCCTACTAACTCTTCGATCATCCTACCTTCCGGAAGATAGACTGCATTTTCTGGCGTTGTTGCTTTTTTCAAAAGTAAATGCACCAGAATTTCCTCATCTCTTGATGCTACAGGATAGTGATTTGTTTTGATGATGAGATTCTGTATTGATTCTGGAAACAATAACAGTCCTGTTTTTTCTTTTAGTTGAATTATGGTAGTACTCTCCAAGTCTGATACCTCAAGTTGTTTTCCAGAAAATGAGATGTGGCTTGACTGTAGTACATCTATTATCTTCTTTACAGTTCTAAAATTTAGATCAGATTCCTTTGCTAGCTTGTTTAGTGTAAATGGCTCTCCTGATTTCAAAACCTCTAGCACAATATGTAATGCATCTACAATGCTTGTACGCGTCTTCATATCTATACTTATTAGTGTGTATACTTATATAATGATTACTGTATAATTATACAGTATATTGGCTCTTAAACCTAATGAAATTGCTATTTTACTCCAAATGTATAATGAGCGAATAATAGGGCCTAGTGGCTACACCAGTATTCAGACAGTTCGAATCAAGATAAACTGGAAAAGAATTTCATCATATTATCGAGTCAAAGAGAGTTTTGAGTCAATAGCAAGAAAACTGGTTAAACGAAAATTACTTTCTGATGATGGAAAAAGCATGGCAGTCTTGTTTTTGGATAAACTAGGTGTCTCATTTGTGGTTGGATATAATAAGGAAAATCCTGATGCTTTTAAGGAACTGGAATCGATTTTGAGTGGTGTTGATCATTCAACAAACTAAACAAAATTCGAATCAAAAATTGGATATTGGAAAACTGTCACAAGAGAAAATTCCATATCTGAAAAGATTTACCAGTTAAAGTAAAATTCAGACACTGTTCAATCGTGGGTGGATTTGTTTCTATCCTTACACTAACTCAGTATGGATATCCTATTTTTTTACCTTTAATGGCTAATCCACTAACTGCTGTTGCAATCCCTATTACTACAAAAACTGTCCAAACCCATACAAAGTTGATTAGATATAAAATAAAAATACCTACTAAAACGATTAATGAAAAAACAATAATTCTCAAAATTAAAATTTTGTTCAATATATGAAGAATTTTTTAGATTGTATTTATCACTTTTTTACATTCTAAAACAAGAAAACAACAATATGCATCATTCACTAATTATGGAGTTTTACACTAGTCAAAAGCTATGATATCATTTGGGCAATAGGTTTTGGAATAATTTCAGAAAACAAAATCAACATTATTCTTGGTGCTGGATTA
This sequence comes from Nitrosopumilales archaeon CG_4_9_14_0_2_um_filter_34_16, assembly GCA_002788515.1. Lineage (GTDB taxonomy): Archaea > Thermoproteota > Nitrososphaeria > Nitrososphaerales > Nitrosopumilaceae > Nitrosopumilus. The sequence continues at coordinate 2,645 of PFRJ01000076.1, forward strand.
CTTGCATATTCAACGTACGATTTGTTGAAGAAAAGATAAATCTAAAACTATTATTGATTTTGATTATTTGCAAACAACAAATTTCTGTCTGAGCACACCCAGCAATTGAATTGTAAAAAGAAGGTTTACTGCAGCTTTGCAGAAGGTATCAACTTCAGATACAAAATTAAAAAAATCCTCACATGTGAATGTTTTATCATAATCAAATTTACATGAAGTATTATTATCGGGACTTTTAAAATGAATTGTACATGGATTTTGGTTGATCTTAAAATGATGATGATCTGTAAGATGACGTATTGCTGTTGCTTCAGTATAATATTTACCGTCATGTCGTAATACTATACCTCGAACACCCATAATTTTTACGGGATCAAATCTTGCAGTATATGATAATTGATGGTTTCTAGAATATTGATTTATTTTGTCTCTGTATTGTGTAAGTTCTTCAAGAAATGCTTTTACAACAGTCTCTACTCTGGATGAATGGTTTAAGAGCAAGGCATTGATTCCGCTCATGTCAGAATAATTATTTTGTTTTAACTGAGGCAGTATCTGGTTGGTATACATGGTTACGTCTTTCATCTTTTCAATTATGTCTGGATTAAAATTCAAAAGTGTATGTTCAAATGCATTTTTGTTATTATCCAAAAACAATGCAATTTCTTTTTCTGCTTCAAATAAATCTTGTAGATTGTTTTCAATATTGGGATGTATTTTTGTGAATGTTTGTAGTAGCCAATTAATGACATTATCCACATTATCATTGGTGAGAAATGGCCCTGTAGAATTTTGAATTCTTGTATTTAATTCGGTTAATTGGGACGCTAATGCTCCATATCCTTGATTTGGGATAGCTTGTTCTATTGAAGTCAAAAATTCATTAATTATTGCTATGATATTATTAGCAGCATCTTTAGCTTCGTCAAATGTCATATTTTGTGCAAGTTTACCACTCATTTTATTGGATAGTAAATTCAGGCATTAATTACCTTTTTATCATAATTTGAATGAGATGAATAGTATCACAAATTATACACTGGTCAAAACTAGGATATTCCTTCAAATTCATAACGGGCAATTACCTCTCTTTCCATATCTGAATTGGATATTATGCGTATTACCTGTTCTCCGTTTCTATTGTATTCACTACGAGCATTGAAGTCCTTTTGTTGTGCTATAGTTGTGAAGTCTTTTGCGTATTGTAATTCAATATGAAGTAAATTCCAAAATTTATCAAATTTCAATACAAGTTAAGATCGGAATAGTTTGATATAACTTATCCACCTAACTTAACACCAAATGTTCCTTTCTTAACATCCAGGGAAAGTCAGTCAAATCACCCTAAGATTGAACAGTGTCAATTTGTAGTACATGTTAATTCAGTACAGGTTTAAAAATAAATTCATGAAAGATCTAATTAAAAGACCTCCTCAACTTACGGTATTAATGGATTTATTTTAAACATAGATAACAATCAAATTTTAAAATT
>PFRJ01000006.1 GCA_002788515.1 Nitrosopumilales archaeon CG_4_9_14_0_2_um_filter_34_16
GACTTTCAGAAGAGGAAGTAAGACAGGAATTGTTTGACTTTAGTGAAAAATTTGTGTTCAAAGCATCAGATTTGGGAAAAGGTAAACACAAGATTGGAGCTGAGGCATTTGCATCATGGCAAAAACACGATTATATTGAAACAGGAAGCGTCAAAAATAATTCTGATGAAATTGAGATCACAATCAATTAGGGATATAAGGAACTTTTTGGAGCAATTAATATGGCAAAATACGATGGTCTTTTAGGACAACCAATACTTGAAGTAGAAGAACCTGACAAAGAAGAAGGAATTACTTTTATCTTCAAAGATAACAGGTTTTTGTTCATTAAAGCTGTAGATGGAAAGATTGAGACCATATCAATTCCAGAATAGGTGATATGAATGACAAAATTTGACTCAATCAAAATGTTAGAACTTGTAAAAGTTGAAGATCCTGATGCAGATGGCGGATTGACATTAATTTTCCAGGAAAATAAAATCTTGAAAATTAAAATTGTAGATGGAAAATTAGTCTCAGAGTTTGTTTAAACTAATTTCTTACGTGTTTTTCATAAAATCCAATTGCTAGTTCTTGTACTTCAGATTGAATAGAACCTGGTCTTTCGTCTCGAATTTTTTTGATTGCATTGATAGCTGAAAAATTTTTGTATTTTACAAAGTAACATGCAAGTATTGTACCTGCTCTTCCCATTCCAGCTGCACAGTGAACCATTACTGCTTGATCATTTTTTATTTGTTCATGTATGAAGTCTACAGCCGAATCTATTCTATTCATGTCAGGAGCTGTCAAATCAGGTGTTGGTATGTGTAGATAACCAATGTTTTGCACCCAATCATCAGGTAAAGCATTCTCAGTCATAGTAACAATTGATTTTACTCCTTGATTTAGTAACCAATCAAATTCATCAAAGCTGGTTGGAATTCCTGAACCTGCCAATTTTTTTTCAATTAACCAAGAAAAGTTAGTAGGTTTTTTTGTAATTTTTCCATGAACCTTTCTCCAAATATTTCCAGGTTTACTCATATCAAATACAGAAATCAATCTATAATTTTAGTATTGCAAGTAAAATCGTATAATTATGAAGCTATTGCCCGTACAGGGGATCCAGTTGCGTCTTTAATCTTCAGGGGAAGAATTGTAAAAGTAAATTCCTTAGATGGAATTTTGTTCAAATTCGTTAAATTTTCTACAATCAAAATATTGTTTTTTGAAAAAATATGATGGACAGAAAATGATTCGTCTTTACCAAGATCTATACTAGGAGAATCAGTTCCAACTAGATTGATTTTTTTTGATGTAAGATATTTTGCTGCAGATGTATCTAATCCAGGATTTTCAGTGAAATAATTATCATTTTTTAGATTTTTTTGCCATGTGGTATAGAAAAAGACTGAAGAGTGATCTGGAATTATTCCATTATTTTTTTCAAATGAAGTGATATCGGATTTTGTTATAGACATGTTCCTGTCTTTTCTGAGTTTAATCAGGATGCCGTTCCCAACTAATCTGTCAAGTGGGATTTGATTGATTTTTGGGCCATTTTTGGCAAAATGATATGGTGCATCAATGTGTGTCCCAGTATGTGAGCTCAGAAATAATAATTCAAGGTTATACCCATCATCTTTGATGTTAGACCAATTAATGAAATGTGGTTTTGGAGATCCTGGAAAATTTGGAATGGATTCAGATATTGTCAATGACAAATCTATTAGTTTCATAATGATATACTATGGCTGGTAATTAATCAGTTTTTGAGTAATGAAAGGTTAAATACTGTCTCATGAAAAAAATCGTTGTGCCTACAGCGTATGTTCTTCTAAATTCAGATTTAGGTTCAGATGAATCAATTATCAAAGAAGTAAAACAAATTCTTGCTGAAGAAGATGTGAAATTTGAGATTCAGGGTGTCTATGGAGTATACGATATAGTTTTAAAACTGACATCTGATGACGCTGAAAAACTGCGCGGAATCATTACAAACAAAGTTAGAAAAATTAGTAAAGTACAGTCAACACTAACTATGATGGTAATTGAAGAACAAGAAAATCTATAATTTCTTTATTGCATCAATGACCTGAAGTATTTGTGATTCAGTATTAAAAAAATGTGGAGATACTCGTACAATCTTGGTTTCCATGATTTCTCTTACAGCTAAAATAATATTTTGTTTTTCAAGTTTGTCTACAATTTCTTGTGAATCAAAACCTTTGATGTTAAATGAAACAATACTAGTTCTATCATCTTGATTATCTGGACCATACAATACAACATTAAGGATTTTCGATAATTCTTCTCTGAAAAGATTTGAGAGGTATTGGTTTTTTTCACGAATATTTTTCATGCCAAAATTTAGTAAATAGTTTGCAGATGATTCTAAACCAACAATACCAACGTAGTTTCTAAATCCGGTTTGAAATTTGTCTGGTAATTCCTTAAACGCTAGTTTTGAATCGTCATAAGTTATTGCAGATTCGCCGCCAATTGTAATTGGTTCTAATAGTTCACTTGATTTTCTATTACAATAAAACAAACCTGTACCCATTGGACCGCACAACCATTTAGATCCGTTAAATGACATGAAATCACATTTAATTTTTGATACATCAAAATCTCCAATACAACCTACAGTTTGTGCACTGTCAATAAAAAATGGAGTTTTGTTTTGAAGGATTTTTCCTATTTTTTCCACAGGTAAAATAGATCCAGTGTTGTACAATGCATGACTTAGTGCTACTAATTTTGTATTATCATCAATTAATGATTCTAGATCATCTAATTTGAAAAAACCATTGTTATCAATTGGCAGATTTTTTACTGAAATTTTTTCTTTTAGTTTAATCCATGGATAGAAATTTGCGTGATGTTCATGAGTCATTCCACGAATTATAATATTGGAATAATTATCAAAAGTTAATCCATTTGATACAAAATTGATTCCATCCGTTGTGCTTTGAGTGAAAATGACCTCATCAGGCTGGCAAGAAATAATTTTTGCAATGATTTTTCTTACATTACGTAGTTTTTCAGTTACAAGTGATTCAGAAAGTTTTGAATCAGGTCCAATTGAGTTGTATGTAATCAAAAATTCTTTCATAGCATCAATACTTTGAGAAGGCATCAAAGAGACAGATGCATTATTTAGATAGATTTTATTTGATTTTGGGAAATCATCTAAAATGTCTTTGTGTACTAAATTCATTATTATATCTGTAAAATACTAAGATGGTGTTGGATAAAAATCCTGAGCAGATCATAGATGATAATTTAACATCTATTCAAAATGAATTGGAGCAAAATAATCTAAATATCATATTATGTACAGAGCCTTTTCATAAAACAGAGTTTCTTCATAGATTGATTGATTCAGTAAACATTCCAGTTATTTTTGTAGATCTAGATTTACTTTATACGGGATATATAGAATCTGGAATGATTCAAAGAAAAAAAGATATGATGATGTTTAATCCAAATAAAATAGATTGGAAAGAAAAACTAGTAAAAATTATTTCAAAGATATCACAAGAGAAATTTTTAGTGATTGTTGATTCATTTAATGGGGTCTACACTTTGTTTGATGATCTTGAATCTGCCAGATTCATTAATGCAAGTATGATGTTAATTTCATCACTTGGAAGGCAATCTAGATCATCTATTGTAGTAACTGCCATGGCAAGGAGAAAAGATGATAGTGAATGGGTAATATCACCAGGTGGAAAACATATCATAAAATCAGAGAAAACAAGAATCTATTTTGTTAAAAAAAGTGTAGATGATTTAGTAATTGGAGTTTTAGACAAAACAGGTATAAATTCAAAGACATTCAAGATAGGAAAAAAGATAATTTGATTGAATTAACAGCGATCAGATTTAAAACGCCGTTATAACATTTGAAACGCCGTTATAACATCATATTTTTAGGCAAATTATATTAATGCCAAATCAAGAAATAATTCTGTTATGCCAGTAGGAATTATTCCAGACATCAGCGAACAAATGTGTATCGGATGTGCACTATGTGTAGAAATCTGTACCACACTTGGACCAGATGTCCTTAGAGTAAAACCAGTTGAAGGCTGGAAGAGAGGTAAAGCATTTGTTTTCTACCCAGAAAGATGTATTTCTGATGGTGCATGCAT
>PFRJ01000026.1 GCA_002788515.1 Nitrosopumilales archaeon CG_4_9_14_0_2_um_filter_34_16
CAAAGAAAACTCCGTGACATTTTCAAAAAAAGCATTTTTCAACATTGTTAATCTCTGCAAAGACACATGCTCATACTGCACATACAAAGCAGAACCTGGAGAAGCAAAACTTTCTTTGATGTCAAAACAGCAAATAATAGAATTATTGCAACTTGCAAAGAAATACAGATGTGTTGAAGCACTTTTTGTTACAGGAGAACAACCAGAAAAAAAATACGAAGAAGCAAGAGAATGGCTGAAAAATAATGGATTCAAGTCAACAACAGAGTATCTAATCCATGCATCAGAGATTGCATTAGAGCAAGGGTTGTTTCCGCACACAAATGCAGGAAATTTAGATTTTGAGGATATGAAGGAATTAAAGAAAACCAATGTTTCAATGGGAGTTATGCTTGAAAATGTTAGTGAACGATTATCAGAAAAGGGAATGCCACATTATTTAGCAGTAAGTAAGAGACCAAAAGCAAGGTTAGAAATTTTAGAGAACTCTGGAAAACTAGGAATTCCAATGACAACAGGCATTCTTGTAGGAATTGGAGAGACAATGGAAGAGATCATAGATTCATTGTTTGCAATAAAACAATTAAATCAAAAATACGCAAATATTCAAGAGATAATTCTACAAAACTTTCAACCAAAACCAGACACATTTATGAAAAATGAACCATCAGCAGATGAACAATATTTCAAAACAGTAGTAGCACTATCAAGAATCATCATGCCACAAATGAACATACAAATTCCACCAAATTTGTCTCCTAAATCATATCAGAGTTTCTTAACAGTTGGAATAAATGATTGGGGAGGAATATCACCATTAACTCCAGACTTTGTTAATCCGGAATTTTCTTGGCCTGAGATTAACAAAGTGGATGAAAATTCCAAAAAAGCAGGATTTAATTTAAAGTGTAGATTTCCAATATATCCAGAATTCTTTTCTTTTATTAGTAAAGAGTTAAGAGACAAGATGACAATAATTGAAGATAAGGATGGATACGTAAAGGAAGAGTATTGGCGATGACATCAAACATAGATTCGATTTTTAGAAATGCTGATCCAACAATATCAGATATACTAAACAATGCACTATCAGAAAAAGAAATTTCTGCAAATGAAGGATTGGAATTGTTTAACGCAGTTGGGATAAATTTTCATCTAGTAGGATTAGTTGCAGATGAATTAAGAAAAAGAAGAGTGGGAGACATTGTATCATACGTAGTAAATAGAAATATCAATTTTACAAATGTATGTATAAAACAATGCGGTTTTTGTGCATTCAGTAGAGACTTTAGAGAAGAAGAAGGATACTTTTTACCAACAAATGAAATCGTTCGGAGAGCAAAAGAAGCACATCAATTAGGAGCAACCGAAGTATGCATTCAAGCAGGATTGCCACCAGATATGAAAGGAGATTTGTATGAGAGTATTTGCAGAGAAATTAAAAAAGAGGTTCCAGATATACATATTCACGGATTCTCACCTGAAGAGATTCTATACGGTTCTATGAGATCAAATGTTTCAATCGAAGAATTTCTGAATAGAATGAAAGAGGCAGGCGTAAACACACTTCCAGGCACTTCAGCTGAAATTCTTGATCAAGAGCTAAGAGACAAGATTTCACCAGGTAGAATAAGCGTAAAAGATTGGGAACGAGTTATAAAAAGTGCCCATAAAGTTGGAATTCATACAACATCAACTATGATGTTTGGACATGTGGAAACACTTGAAGACAGAGTAAAACACATTGTGAAATTAAGAGACATTCAAAAAGAAACGAATGGATTTACAGAATTTGTTCCATTAAATTTCATTCATACTGAAGCTCCAATGTTCAAACATCAATTACATGAAGGGATAAGACATGGAGGTAGTGGGAATGATGTATTATTAACACATGCAATTGCTAGAATCATGCTAAATAATTATATCAACAACATACAAATGTCATGGGTTAAAGAAGGTCAAAAAATGTCTCAGTTGTTATTAATGTGGGGAGCAAACGATTTTGGAGGCACGTTGATAAACGAGAGTATTTCAACTTCGGCAGGTTCTGAACATGGTCAATTACTAAGGCCAAAAGAAATTAAAAGAATGGTAAAAGAAATTGGAAGGATTCCAGCTGAGAGAAATACCGAATATGAAATTCTAAGAAAGTTTGATGAAGAAAATGAAATAGAAGATAAATTAGATATCGTGTCAGATACACAATTCGGATCTTATGCTGAATTAATAAAGATAAATAAATTCAATTATAAAAATCCAAGGAAGCAATAGATTGACAGCCTTAGAGAAGGCATTAGACTATTCAAAAAAAATAGGAATTGATGAATGTGAGATCATTGAACTGAAAAAGAAAGTAACAACAGTAAGAATCACAGATTCGGGTATTGCAGAAATCAAGCAGAATTATGATAAAAGTTATGGAGTCAGATTGATTCATGACAAAAAAATAGCATCCATTCAAACAACAAATGAACAAGGATTAGAAGAAATGATCAACAACGCATTTCAAACATCACCTAATCTTAGATCAAGAGAATTTTGGAAAGGATTACCATACAAAGCATCACAAAAAACGTTAAATGGCACATTTGATGAAAAACTCGAACAAATATCAGGTTCAGAAGCAATTGATATCGCTCAAACTATGATTAATTCAGCAAATAACAGTAAAATAACAACGATTACAGGATCACTGAACATAGTGTCCGAAGACTATGAGTTAATGAATTCAAATGGATTAAATTTTAAAGAAAAAGCAACATACATTTCAGGAATAATCAATTCAGAATCAGAGCAGGGAACGCTCCCAGTATCAGGAATAGGACATGGTAGTTGTAGAACATTAGCAAATTTTACCCCAGAGCAAATAGGAGAGGATGCAAAAACAATGTGTGTTGAATCAATCAACCCGCAAAAAATTAATTCTGATTTATATTCCATAATTTTTGAACCATATTCAGTGGGAGAATTGTTAGCGTTTGTAGTTGCGTCTAACTTTAATTTTAAAACATATTCAGAAAGAAAAAGTTGTTTTTCAGATCAATTTGAAAAAGAAATAGCAGTCAAAGAATTAAGCTTGATTGATGATCCACACATACCAGAAGGAATAGGAACAAAGTCAGTTGACGATGAAGGTATAGAAACGAAAAAACAGAATCTGATTGAGAAAGGTATTTTTAAAAATACTTTTTCAGATCTTTTTGATGGATATAAAGAAGAAAAGAAATCCACAGGAAATGCATTACGTCTAGGTTCGCCTATGGGGAAAAGTTCAGAACCTATTCCAATATCCTCTCCTCATAATCTCAAAATAAACTCAGGAGATCAATCTCAATCAGAGATGATCAAAGAAACAAAACAAGGACTGTTGGTAGGAAGATTATGGTATACATATGCAGTAAATCCAATCAAAGGAGACTTTTCATGTACTGCAAGAAGTGGTATCAGAATTATCAAAAATGGAGAGATTATAGGTCCAGGAAAAACAGTAAGAATAATCCATAACTTACCAACAATGATGAAAAATATTTCAGCGATTGGTAATAATCAAAGAAATGTCATTCAGTGGGCATCACTTCCATCAATCACACCATCAATAAAGGCGGAAAATATTTCAGTGAATGCAATATGAGTCTAAAATCAGGCACAAATTACTTGAAAAATGTAATTACAAGATAGGCAATATATCCAACACCCAAACAAATTCCCACAGTCCTACTGATTATTCCAGATTTCAAAGCAACAAGCAGTGAAGCACTAAAGACAATCATAATTACATAATCAACATAAACATCAACTCCAACCATCACACCGCCAAATGCAGCACCAACTCCCATTATCATCAAAATATTGTAGATGTTACTTCCTATGATGTTTCCAACACCTATATCAGTATGGCCTTTTCTAATCGCTACAACAGATGTGATTAATTCTGGAAGTGAAGTTCCAATTGCTATCACAGTCAAACCAATTATCTTTTCAGACAATCCAAATTCTTTAGCCAAAATTACAGCATTGTCAACGGTGAGAATGGCACCAACATATAGAAGAACAATCCCTATGCCAATTAATCCTGCAGATTTAAGATACAGGTTTTTTGGAGAGTCTTCTTGAACCTCTTCTTTATTTTCTGCTCGTTGTTTCATCACATCTTTGTACGTATAATATCCAAATATTCCCAATCCAGCAAGTAATAAAATACCATCATATGAAGAAATTTCACCATCTATAGACAGCATAATCAATAATAAAGAAACCCCCAACATAATTGGAATTTCTTTTCTCAATGAAGATTTACTTACGGCAACAGGGACAAGAGTGGCAGCAACACCAATCACCATTCCTATGTTTGCAATATTACTTCCAACAATATTTCCAAGTATGATTGCACTGTGTTCTCCAACTGCTGCTACACTAGCTGCAAGTTCAGGAGTGGAAGTACCATATGCTACAATAGTCATTCCAATTACAAGATTGCTGATACGAAATTTTCTTGCAATTGCAACTCCACCACTAACTAACCAATTACCACCAAAGCATAACATTATCAATCCAACCACTGTCAGTATTGCATTTATCGCAACTTCCACGAACTGATTTTAGTGACGGGTTGTTTAAATCAGACGACATACTATAACTTCACAATTCAAATAATTCAAACTAGTTCTAAAAAGCAGAATTTAGGCACAAATAGGTGTAAAAAAACCAGCTGAAGAGATCAATAAAACTCAAGTTAAAGACTAATAAGGTAATGTACCGTACTATACGGTATGATGCGAGCAAGATTAACATACGTACCACTTGAAGTGGCAGACCAGTTTGAGGATTTTATTATAAAAAGAGATGAAGAAATTCTAGGGGCAGTAAAAGCAAGAACAAAAGACTACAGCACATTATCACTGTTAAAATTATTGTATCAGCTTAGAGGAAATCCAATGACATTTTCAGATCTATATTCAAAATCAAAGATCCGAATGAAAAAATCATTTCTAAATTATCTACATTTGTGTGTAGATTACAACTTTGTTAGAAAAGAAGCATCAGGAGCAAATATGATTTACACCATAACAGACAAGGGAAGAGTCATGTTGAATCTATTCATCAATAAAGGTAATTAGACAGAACAAATCGACGTAAACAGTGCAAAAAGAATTTCCAGAAGCTGAAGTTTTTGAAATTAAAAAAAATGGATTGAAAAGTCCAATAGTTTTTGCAGGATTTGTTGGCGCAGGACTAGTAGGCCCAGTTGCAATCAACCACATCATAACAGAGTTAAAGATGAACGAAATCGCAGTTATGAGATCAAAATACCTGCCACCATCAACAGTATTCATGAGAGGAAGATTACGTCATCCATTTCGATTTTATGCAAATAAAGAAGGCACAGTATGTGCAATAATTTGTGAAATAACATTAAGAATGGAGGGATTATACTCACTAGTAGCATCTGTTTTAGATTGGGCAGCACAGAAAGGATCTAAAGAAATTGTAATTTTAGATGGAGTTGCAAGTACCGAACATGACGGTAAAGCATATTGTGCAGCAGAAGAAGATTTGGTAAGAACGATGGCAGATAAAGACATCAGTATGATTCCACAAGGATTCATTACAGGAATTCCAGGAGGTATACTAAATGAGTGCCTAGTTAGAGAGATTCAAGGTATAGCACTATTAGCAAAAGCAAACAAAGCAATACCAGATTCAGCAGCAGCAGCCACGTTAATTGAAGCCTTGAACAGATTTTACCATATGAAAATAGATACATCGGAACTTCAAAAAGACAAAGATAGAATTCGCTCAGAATTCAGCGAATTATCTCAAAAATATGCAGAGCATAGAGAAGAGATATCCGGAATGTACATGTGATCGAAACAGTAAGCAAATTCTTTTATTCACATAATATGCGCATCAAACTATGGCTCTAACCTACAAAAAAGCAGGTGTAGATATTTCTAAAATTAAACAAAGTCAAAAAGAAATTGGAAAATTAATTGCATCAACTCACAAACTACAGAAAAAAGCAAAGATGACGCATGGGTTTGGCCACTATGCAGGAATAGTAGAAATTCCAGGAGGTAAACTGTTAGCCACACATACCGATGGAGTTGGAACTAAAGTTGTAATTGCAAATATGATGAAAAAATACAACACAATAGGAATCGATTGTGTAGCAATGAATGTTAACGATATAATCTGTATTGGTGCAACACCAATTTCATTTGTAGACTATATTGCAGCAAACAAAAACGATATAACAATATTCAAAAAAATTGTAGAGGGATTAGTAACAGGTGCAAAGAAATCTGCAATGCCAATTGTAGGAGGAGAGACAGCAATAATGCCAGACGTGATAGAAGGGAAAGGATTTGCATTTGATTTAGCAGGGATGGTAGTAGGACTGTTAGAGAAAAAAGAGATGATTCTTGGAAATAAAATAAGGGTTGGAGATGTCATCATAGGCATAAACAGTTCAGGTATTCATTCAAATGGATACTCGCTTGCAAGAAAAGCACTATTAACAAAATATTCTATTAAAGACAAAATCAAAGGAGTGGGAACGATTGGGGAGGCATTACTAAAACCAACTGAAATTTATACAAAACCAGTTCTTGAGAGCAATCAAAAATGCAAAGTCAGCGGGTTTGCACATATAACAGGAGGCTCATTTACCAAATTACTACGTCTCAAAAACATAGGATATGAAATAGACTCACTACCAAAAATCCCACCAATCATGGGATTAGTAGAAGAACAAGGAGTAACACCAGAGGAAATGTACAAGACATTTAACATGGGAGTGGGATTTTGTGTGGTTGCACCAAAAGATCAGGCAACAAGGATAAAAGCCATATTTAAAAAACATAAAATTTCAAGTCAAGAGATAGGACAGATTATTTCCAAGAAAGGTGTTTTTGTAAACTCTAAAAAAATTGCTTAATTTAACAACAACAAAATAATTTTTCACCTAATATCACCTTATATGACGGATTTCTTGAATTTATCAAGGAAAGATGGCAGAAGCACAATTCATAGAAACAATTATCGGTGTAGGAATTTTACTATTTGCAGCTAAATTAATGGCAGAGCTTTTCCTCAGATTGAAACTTCCAATTGTTTTAGGAGAGTTATTGGCAGGAATGATTGTAGGACCATTTGCATTAGGAGCTTTCTTCGTAGTAGATGGAAGGCAGTTATTACAAATTAACGATGAAATTAGAATATTAGGAGAAATGGGAGCAATCGTAATTCTGTTTATGGCAGGGTTGGAAATGACTCCAAAAGAATTTCTCAAAGGGGGAAAAGCATCATTTACTGTTGGGACATTGGGAGTAGTAATTCCATTTTTTGCAGGTCTCGTAGTTTTTCAAATGTTTGGATTTGACGCATTACAATCAATGTTGATTGCAACCGCACTAACTGCTACCAGTATTGCAATTTCAATTCAGGTTCTAAGTGAATTTGGCAAAATAAAAACTCCAGAAGCCAGACTAATCATAGGCGCAGCAGTAGTAGACGATATTTTGGCAATTGCAGTATTATCAGTAGTATCATCAATTGCAGGTTCAGATGGAGGAGTCGGTGACATTGACATTTCAAAAGTTGTAATCACAATTTTACAAGTTTTGGCATTCTTTGCAATAATGCTTGTAGTAGCAGTAGTTGTAATTCCAAAAATAATCACCCCAAGATTATGGAAAGCAAAAGGTAGTGTGGAAGGCATAGCAACAGCATCGTTTTTTGGTGCAGCGGCACTTGCAGGATCAATTGGATTATCACCAATTGTAGGAGCATTTGCAGTTGGAATGGCATTGTCAACTACCAAAGTATTTGAAAAAATAGAGAACTATATTGGAAAAATAGGCTTGATTTTTGCACCATTATTTTTTGCAATTATCGGAGCACAGGTAGATCTTAGAGCAGTAGATTTGAATATTTTGATGTTAAGTGGGGTGATAATTGGAATTGCGATTGTAACAAAACTATTTGGATGTGGGTTACCTGCAATGTTGTTTTTGAAAAGTAAGCAACAAGGAATGCGTGTAGGTATCGGAATGATTTCAAGAGGAGAAGTAGGATTAATTGTTGCAGGAGTTGGAGTCACAGCTGGAATTCTCACATCAGAAGTGTATTCTACAATAGTAATCATGGTAGCAGTGACTACTATAATCACACCAATATGGCTAAAAATGGAATACAGGAAAGAACAAAGAACAGGCAACGACACGGCAAAACCCAACAGGATTGAAACTAAAGAATAAGCAAAAACAAGCATCAAAAAACCCCCAAATTATTTAACGAATTTATGTCTAAATCAAGATGAAGATTTATGAATAAATTAAATTCTATTTTATCTAAAGCGTGTAGTGAGATCACCCAGAACATTCTAACAATTCAAGAGCCTAGTAAAAAACAAGTAAAAGAAGAAATCATAAAAATTTGTACAAAGTACGCATTAGAAAGAATTCCTAAAAATTATGAGATTCTATCAATGGCAAAAGAAGCCGATTTTGATAAATTAAGAAAAGTACTCGTAAGAAAACCAGCCAAAACAGCATCAGGAGTGGCAGTGATTGCATTAATGCCAAAACCATACGCATGTCCACATGGAAGATGCACATATTGCCCTGGAGGAATTGAATTTAACTCTCCGAACAGCTACACAGGAAAGGAGCCATCATCTCTAAATGCAATTGAAAATAAATTTGATCCTAAATTACAAATCACATCAAAGATTGAAAAATTAATTGCATTTGGACACGATCCATCAAAAATGGAAATCGTAATTGTAGGTGGAACATTTCTATTTATGCCAAGAGACTATCAAAAAGAGTTCATTAAATCATGTTACGATGCACTAAATGGAATAGACTCAAAAGATTTGGAAGAAGCAAAATCCAACAATGAACGTGCATCAATAAGAAATGTCGGATTTACGATAGAAACAAAACCAGATTATTGTAAAAAAGAACATGTTGATTTAATGTTAAGTTATGGGATTACAAGAGTAGAGATTGGAGTTCAATCATTACAAGAACGAGTCTATAAAATAGTCAACAGAGGTCACAACTACAATGATGTGGTAGAAGCATTTCAAATTTCAAAAGATGCAGGATACAAATTGGTGGCACATATGATGCCAGGTTTACCTACAATGAAACCAGATGAAGATATTGCAGATTTTAAAAAATTATTTTCAGACCCACAATTACGTCCAGATATGTTGAAAATTTATCCATTGCTAGTTATTGAAAATACTCCATTGTATGAAGAATACAAACAGGGAAAATACATACCATATTCAGATGAAGATATGATCAAAGTATTAACAGAAGCAAAAAGAAATATTCCAAAATGGGTGCGAATCATGAGAGTTCAACGAGAAATCACACCTGGAGAAATCATAGCAGGACCAAAATCAGGTAATTTGAGACAAATTGTACACCAAAATCTTGCAAAACAAGGACTATCTTGCAAATGTATCAGATGTAGAGAGGCAGGATTGACAAATAAAAAATCGGGTGGAAAAGAAGTAAAATTAAACAGAATCGATTATGATTCATCAGGTGGAAAAGAAGTTTTTTTATCTTATGAAGACAAGAATGAATCAATTTATGGGTTTTTGAGATTAAGAAAACCAAGTTATGAAGCACATAGAGATGAAATTAGTCAAGACACATGCATAGTACGAGAAATTCATGTGTACGGAAAATTATTGAAACTTGGAGAAAAAGAGGAAGATGAAATCCAACATTCAGGATTAGGAAAAAATTTGATGCGAGAAGCTGAAAAAATATCTAAAGAAGAATTAGATGCCAAAAAATTGTTAGTGATTAGTGCAGTGGGTACAAGAGAATATTATCAAAAATTAGGGTATTCGTTATATGGGCCATACATGTCCAAGACATTAAACTAGTGAAAAAAATGACAGAACAAGAGATTATCGGAAAAGGAACTTGGATTGATAAGTTAGCTTCAGAATTGCTCGAACGTGAAAAATCCCTTGGACGAAATACAGATCTTTTAAGAGTAGAAAGTGGTCTTGGAGCATCAGGAATCCCACACATTGGAAGTTTAGGAGATGCAGTGAGAGCATATGGAGTAAAACTTGCATTAGAAAATTTAGGATATAAATCAGAATTAATTGCATATTCAGATGATCTAGATGGATTAAGAAAAATTCCAGAAGGAATGCAGGAATTTGGATTAGAAGAACACATTGCAAAACCAGTTTCATTAATTCCAGATCCTTATGGATGTCATGACTCATACGGAATGCATATGAGTAGCATTCTACTAGAAGGATTAGACAAAGTTGGAATAAAATATGAATTTAGAAGGGCAGTAGATACTTACAAGCAAGGATTACTAAAAGAACAAATCCACACAGTACTACAAAATAGTGCACGGATTGGAGAAAAGATTTCAGAACTTGTAGGACAAGAAAAATACCAAAAATATTTACCATATTTTCCAGTTTGTGCAAATTGTAATCGTCTCTATACTGCAGAAGCTTCTGAATACATTACAGAGGAGAGAATGGTAAAGTACACTTGTCACGATACAGAAATTGGCTCAAAAAAGATCAAAGGTTGTGGACACATAGGAGAAGCAGATATTGAAAAAGATTTGGGAAAACTAGCATGGAAAGTGGAATTTGCAGCCAGATGGGCAGCATTTGACATCAGATTTGAAGCATATGGCAAAGATATCATGGATTCAGTAAAAGTAAATGATTGGGTAGCAGATGAGATTTTAGGATTTCCACACCCACATCATGTGAAATATGAAATGTTTTTAGATAAAGGGGGGAAAAAGATTTCAAAGTCATTAGGTAACGTGATTACTGCACAAAAATGGCTAGAGTTTGGCAATGCAAAATCAATCCTGTTATTACTTTACAAAAGAATAACAGGTGCAAGAGAATTAGGATTTGACGATATTCCAGGATTAATGAGTGAGTATAACGAATTAGAAGACATCTACTTTGGAAGAATCAAAGTAGACAATCAAGCAAAATTGATAAAATCAAAAGGATTGTACGAATATGTAAATCTACTAACGCCACCAAAACAACCAAGTACACATGTAAACTATAGACTAGTAGTAGAGTTAGCAAAAATCTTCAAAGAAAACAGAAATGAGCGTGTAATGAAAAAATTATTGGATTACGGAGTAATTAAAAATCCAGAACCAGAAATTGAAAAACTCATAGAATTAGCAGGAAATTATTCAAATGAGTTTGATGAACAAGAAAGAACACAGGTGGATTTAGATGAAACTTCAAAAAATGCATTAAAGTTACTTGTAAATGCATTGTCCGGTAACGAAGAACTAGAAGACATTCAAAATACAATATATCAAATTGCAAAAACAAATGGAGTAGAACCAAAAGATTTCTTTAGGATATTATATCAAATCATACTTGGAACATCAAGAGGTCCAAAAATAGGGCCATTTATTTCAGATATCGGACGAAAGCAAGTAGCTAAAACACTTTCTGAGTATGTATAGCATGGTTCACGGAGAGCATAACAAATCAAAAAACAGCGGGGGTTTTGCATTAATCATTTTTGGTGCATTGTTGTTATTTCTTGCACCACAAGAAAGTACAATTTCATCAGGATTAAACATAGTTGCGTGGATTGGTGGAATTGTCATTGGAGGTATCGGATTTTATCTAAAATTCTTCAAATGGAGAAGAAAACAGAGTTAGAGAAAGGTTCATCTTTTGGATAAAATTGATGATAGGCATGGGATTTTTCGGTAAAAAGAAAATAGAAGAGCAAAAAGTAGAAAAAAACGACGAAAATAATCCAGAGCCGGAACTAGTATCAGAAATAGAAAAACTGCAAGTCAACATCAAAGAGAAACAAGAAGAATTAGAAAATATTACAAAGCGTGTTAATACTGTAAAAGAAGAATACGATATTACGATTAGCAACATAATGATTGTAAAAAAAGAGCTTAATCAAAAAAAAATGGAGTTAGACATAATTCAACGGGAATACAAGGAAACAAGAGAGAGAAACAAGAAAGCAGAAACGATCAAAGACACAAAAATAATAGACGAATTTAACAAGACAGAAGAGAAATATTCAAAAATAAAACAAGAGTTAGATGAATTTACAAAAAAACATGAAGAGGTAAAAGAACAAATTGTACAAGAACAATCCAAACTACACAGCATTAGAAAACAACAAGTAGAAGTAGAAAAGGAGTTAGATGAAGCAAATTCAAGGTTGTATAATGCAAAAGAAGAATTAGAGAAAAAAGATCAATTTCAAGATACAAGTATTCTGACTCCTTCTGAAAAAGAATTCATAGTTGGAGAAAATACAAATCAGAACAGCAATGCAGGAATAATTGAGGCTGCAAGTGCAGTGGTAGGCTCATTAAAATCAAAACTTAACATGACACAAAAAGAATTAGATGCTGTTCAATCATTATTAGAAAAAGAAAGAGAAGCACACGAGAAAACAAAAAAAGAATTTGAAAAGCTTAAAGCATCTATTGGATCGGTAAATGAATCATAATTTTAAAAAATCTAGAATTTCAAAAAGAACAATAGACATTGTTTTGAAATAAAACAAAGTTAATTTTTATAATCAACGCATAAATTCAGCCATTTCTATAGAAAAGAAGAAAAATGCAATTCCACCACCAATAATTGCAACCCAAGCAGCAATTTGTTTGATTTTAGACATACAAATATTATTTTTCAACGTATTATTGAATCTAATTGAATCTTCAGACATCTATAATTAGACAAAAAATAACTAACAGTAATGGCAAGTGTCAAGGATATTGGAAAATTCTTTTTATTCATAGTTGGAGGATTAGTTGCCATAATAGTAGGCTCATTTATGATTAGAGGAACAATGCA
Organism: Nitrosopumilales archaeon CG_4_9_14_0_2_um_filter_34_16; assembly: GCA_002788515.1. GTDB lineage: Archaea > Thermoproteota > Nitrososphaeria > Nitrososphaerales > Nitrosopumilaceae > Nitrosopumilus. Next base: position 12,887 of record PFRJ01000026.1, read on the forward strand.
CATGTGGGACAAGCCAGAAAATGAAAAATCAGATAAAAAAAATAAGGACTAAAAAGCAAGTTTAAATTAATAAAACTGAATTGCTACAAGATTCATCAATTAGAAGATCATTAGATCAATACATTCAAAGAAGAATTCAAGAAATTCCAACTGAAATTAAACAGACATTTCCAGCAATTAAACAAATTTGGAAATGTGAGAACGAAGTAGATTTTCTTTATGGATATTATGTGGGGAAAATTGAAGAAGGTGCACTTCATTACTTACTAAAAGCAACTCGAGCATCAGCTGGTGGATATGTAGATACTTTTGAAATAAGAGGGATCATTGAAACGCACAAGAAAAATTTGCAAAATACAATAAAGTCTGCAATCAATTAGTGAAGTAAAAATAGTACATCGACTCCACGAAATGGCATGGTAGGACCAAAAGATGGCGGATTTGGATTTGATCAGTCAAAAAAATACACTAGTGTAGAAAATCTAGACGAGATTTGCGTACAATGCCAAGCTGGACAGCATAAAAAATGTCTAAAAAAATCAAAACAGCAAGAAGTTTGTGAATGCGAACATTGTATGATATATGGTTAAAGAGATACAAAAAAATCAAAATTATAAAGATTAAAGAGAAGATAACTTGTTTTCCAGTTCTTGAATTTCTTTCTGATATGAATCAGAAATATTCTGTGCAAATTCTCTATGTGCTGAAATAATTGCAATCAATGCCTTCTGGTATTCCACATGACCTTTCTTCAAGACATCACAGGATTCAAGAGAAGTAATATGCCCAGTAACAGTAGATATTGCTCCTTTTTGATTAAATTTTACAATTCCTCCAAATGCCTCAATTAGCATGTATGCAGATTCTGCCTTACACTTGTAAGTAACTCTGCCAGTTTCTGTATTAAATAATTGAGTAATGCCACCAGGTTTTCTAGTTACGATAACTGTCATGAAATGATTAAAAATAACAGATATTAATTATTTTAGAAAAATCATGCTACAGGAGTAGTGGATGCTGTAGCTTCGGATGCAAGAAATTTATCAATCTCGTTTATTCCCAGATTATCTCTTCCAAGAAGATCAAACTTTTGCAAAAGGGTTTCAAATTTTGTTTCTTCTTGTATTTGTTCATTTACAAACCATTCTAGAAATGCATATGTTGAATGATCTTTTTCTTTTTGTGCAATCTCAACCATATTGTGAATGGCTTTAGTGACAGATTGTTCGTTTTTCAATGCAGTTTTAATTAATTCTTCAAGTGAAGTGTATGAACTAGTTGGTGCTTTAACTGCAGGGATTGTGGCAACTGCTCCTAGGACGTTAAGAAAATGAACTATTTTTAACATATGAGTTCGTTCCTCATCAGATTGTGCATAAAAGTAATTTGCAGCACCCTGATATCCTGTGACTTCACACCACGATGCCATTGCAAGATAGTTGTTTGACGCCGATGCTTCGAGAATCACTTGATCGTTTAATGCCTTTTTCATTTTAGGAGATAATTTCATAATTGTAGTATTGGGTAGTTTTTTTGTATTAAAAAAACTTGCGGAGGTTATGGAGTTTTAAGAGAAACACCTACACATGAAAAGTTGGTTCTATCACGAATTTCATTATCTTGTAGACCCGAATAGGAATAGACAAATGTGGTATCGTGAAGATAGGCTCCATATCCAATTATTTCACATTCCTGAAAATCCCAAGTCTGAATAACGGCACCAGTTCCATCAAGAATATCAACAGCCAAATCAAATTCATTTAGAGAATTACCACTATCCATCCATTTAGCAACAAAATCATAGAAATGCATTTTATCAGTACTAGGAATAGATTCTAAATAAAATCGAGGATTGATTTCACGAAAGTCATAAACTCTTCCACGGGGATCGTTTGGATCAGTAAAATCTGAGCTTGCAAATGCAAATTTTTCAAAAAAGTGAACAGGTAAAGGTTGAACGATATTAGAAATTGTAACTCTAAATGATTGTGCGCGTTCTTCATCAGAGTATTTTGTTTGCACGGTAGTTACCTCATTAATCGGAGCAGGCAAATCAATAATTCCATTTTGAATTAAATATTCTAATGATGTAATGTAATCAGATTCACTGATTGCTCCTTCAGACCACCACTTTGCATTGTTTTTAACCCATTCAGGAATGTTAGAATCAGTAGCAGACACAGTTAATGACAATCCAATAACAAAGACAGTAGAAATTGTAAGAATCATTATCAAAGGATATTTCATAATGATAATCATCACATTATAAATTTAAATGATTTTTAAGAGAATGGGATAAATTTTAACATTGTAAAGACAATTGCAAATGCACTTAGAAAGACAATTCCGGCATAACTCAAAACTTTCAACAAAACTGATGGCTGATGCCCTTTTTCAAGATATTTTCCTGTAACCAACCTAAAATTAAAAATAGCAATTATTGGAGCAATCACAAACGATAACACAGTTGCAAAATCCACTAGTTCTTTGAGATTACTTTCAAATTGAAATATTACCACAAGTGAGCCACCAGAAAGAACAATTAAGAAAACAACATAAAGTATACGAAGTTTTGTACGTAAATTTTCTTCTTTTTTGATAAAGATCAGTTCCACAGTTCTTTGCAATGATCTAGAATAACCATCAAAAACTGCAATGATTGTTCCAAACATTACAGTAAAAGCAGAAGCTGCAATAATGATGTAACTCCAATCCCCAATTGTTTCAGTATAGAGTGTTACTACTTTATTTGCAAAATCAGAATTATTGTTTGGCAGTTCTATACCTGACCCATAAAAAATAAAAGTGCCAAGTACAACAAACATTATTGCAAGAATTCCAACAATAATGTATGCTAATCTAAATTCCAGTAAAGTTTCTTTTAATTTTGGTCTATAGTTTGTTTGATTTATTCTCTCCAAAGTCCATAAACTATTCCAACTTGAAAGATCAACAGCTGTGGGCATCCAGCCCATTAATGCAAGTAAGAAAAAAATTCCAGAAAGATTCCATAGTTCTTGTGCCTCAAATCCGAATACAGGTTCGATAGGACCATTATACAATGCGAATAAGAAAGCAGATACAGTAGATACTAGTAAAACGATTGCAATTATCTTAATCAGACTATCAAGTACATTATATTTTCCAATGGCTAAGATTCCAACACACACTACAAATAAAATTACTACAGTCCAGTCTCCAAGAAAATCAACGCCAAATAAATTTTCAAGAAATCCTGCAGTTACAAATCCAACAGCTCCTGTGACAAAAAACATAGATGCAACAGTTAGGAGAAAATACAGCCATAATGCTGGTGTTCCAAGTTTCTTGTAACCATCAATAATACTTGTCTGTGTAGAATTTGCATAACGCGAGCCATATTCAAAAAAAGGATATTTCAGTAAAGTGACCAAGACCACAAATCCTACCATCATCAGACCAAAATCAGCACCAGCCCTAGTAGATTGTACTAGATGAGAGACGCCAATTGCAGTACATGCAAATAAAATTCCAGGACCTGCAGTTTTAGAAAAGGTGGAAAATCTCAACTCAGTTTTATCAAATATTATATTAAATTGTAGAATATAACCTAAAACAAATACAAAATCAATTTTAAGATTAAGTTTAATAGGTTATAATATTTAGTTTTTATAATGTTGTTTGGAGTTTTTGCCACACATAGTCCAGAGTCATGCCCGATAAATAATGAAAAAAATAAGAAAATATTCATGAAACTCAGAACTAACATGGAACATGAAATGAAAAAATACAACATCAACAAAATTGTAGAGTTTTACATGT
>PFRJ01000095.1 GCA_002788515.1 Nitrosopumilales archaeon CG_4_9_14_0_2_um_filter_34_16
AAAATTGCTAATGCATCTGCATATGTTGTATCATCCATGTATGTTGTACCTGATGCAATAGATGAAAGATCATCTCCTTCTACATCTGACATTACTAGACTCACCCCTTGACACTTCATGTTTTCAACTAGTTTACCTCCCTTGATTTTCGATAGATGTTTTCTAATGCAGTTAAATTCTTGAATTGTTGCACCTGATTTTAGCAGAACATTTGTTACATGGATTTTGTCATCTAGTGTTATTTCATTTGGTAATGCAAGAAGTGATGATGCTCCCCCAGATACTAGAAAAATTACTAACTCGTCACTTCGCTTGTTTTGTACAAATTTCATGATTTCCTTTGCAGCTTTTACACTTGTTTTGTCTGGATTTGGATGTCTTGAATTAAAAATTTGAAATTTTTTACTTTTTATGATTGATTTTGAGCCTTTGGGAATTACTATGATGCCGCTTTTTACAGGTAATATGGAATTGAGAGCTCTGGTCATAGAATCCCCAGCTTTGCCAAATGCGACTGAATAGATATTAGAATATTCGTCAATTCTGAATACTTTGTTATTTACTCTGATTTCATCAGGTGTGACATATTTTGAAATGATATTTTCAGGATTTGCTGCTTGAAGACCTGCCTCTAAAATTCTTAAACAATCTTTTTTCTTGTCAGTAATTGCTAGTTCTTCAAAGTTTTGTATAATCACACTGTACATTAACAATGCAAGATATAATAATAATCAACAATGTCTTTGATTTATGCAAACAGTACGCATTCCAAAAGTTATCAACTTTGGAGAAAATGCCCTTGGTGAAACAGAGTATCCAAAAAATGCCCTAATTGTCACAACCGTTCCGCCAGAACTTTCTGACAAATGGATTGCAAGAATGGGGATCACGGATTACATGTTGTATGATCAAGTAAAACCTGAACCATCAATTGACGATGTCAATACGGTTATTTCACAATTCAAAGACAAAAACCCATCCGTTCTTATCGGATTGGGCGGTGGAAGTTCAATGGATGTAGTAAAATACGCTGCACCTGAGATGAAAAAAGAAAAAATCTTAATTCCAACAACATTTGGAACTGGAGCTGAAATGACAACTTATTGTGTTCTGAAATTTGATGGCAAAAAGAAATTGTTACGCGAAGATAGATTTTTAGCTGACATGGCAGTAGTCGATTCATATTTTATGGACGGTACTCCAGAACAAGTCATCAAAAATTCTGTCTGTGATGCATGTGCTCAAGCTACTGAAGGATATGATAGCAAACTCGGTAATGACTTGACTAGAACTCTGTGTAAACAAGCATTTGAGATTCTTTATGATGCAATCATGAATGACAAACCAGAAAACTATCCTTATGGTTCAATGTTATCTGGAATGGGATTTGGAAATTGCTCGACAACACTTGGACATGCCTTGTCCTATGTTTTCTCAAATGAAGGAGTGCCACACGGTTATTCTCTTTCATCTTGTACCACCGTTGCACACAAGCACAACAAATCAATCTTCTATGACAGATTCAAGGAAGCTATGGGCAAACTTGGTTTTGATAAACTAGAACTCAAAGCTGATGTTTCCGAAGCTGCTGACACTGTTATGACTGATAGAGGACATTTGGATCCAAATCCAATTCCAATATCTAAAGACGATGTCGTAAAATGTCTTGAAGATATCAAAGCAGGTAATTTGTAAAAAATTCCATATTTTTTACCTTTTTTCATTTTTCTTGAGAAACTGCGAAATTGGCAGCTTGACTAAACTTTTTATTCTAATGCCATGACGTAAATGTACGTGACTGACAATAAACTGAAATTTGGTATTCAAAACGGATTAAACGTTGCAAGAGCCGGTTACACTGAAGATCAAATTCTAACTGCATGCATGCTGGCCGATAAAACCGGCTATGATTCTATTTTCTATATGGACCACACTAATGTCCCACAGTGGAAAAATGCCACTGTTTTGGATCCTTGGGTTATGCTATCTGCAATAGCTGCAGTTACAAACAATGTTGAATTGGGAACTTGTGTAACTGATGCAATTAGAAGACACCCATCAAATATAGCACTAGCTGCAATTACCCTTGATAGGATTTCTAAAGGTAGGGCAATACTTGGAATCGGTGCAGGTGAAGCACAAAACCTAAAAGAATTTTGTATTCCATTTGAAAAACCAGTTTCAAAATGGGAAGAACAAATTGAAGTTATTCACACATTGTACAAATCAACTCCTGATAACACTGTAGATTATGAAGGGAAATATTACAAACTTGAAGGTGCATGTTTGCAAGCGCCTCCAATTAGAAAACCACGTCCACCAACATACATGGCATCAGGTGGTAAACGAACTCTTGAATTAACTGGAAAACTCGGTGACGGTTGGTTGCCAATTGGTTATACTCCAGAACTTTTCGAAGATCATGCTGCTCAAATCAAAGACTCTATGAACAAAAACAACAGAACACAAGAAGAAAAAGACAATTTCCAATATGCCCTTGATATAGATGTGTATTTTTCTGAAGATGCAGAGGAATCCTGGGCAAAAATGAAGGAAGCAGTCAAAGTCAGTTTGTTCAAGCCTGAAATTTTGCGAGTTCATGGATTAAAAGAAATTGAAGGATTTGACTTTGTAAAGTATTTTACAGAATATTCCATGTCTGATCAAAGCTGGATTGTCAAGATGAGGGAGGCTGCAACAAAAATTCCTGACAAAATTGCACGTTCATCTACTGCAGTCGGAACCCCTGAAGATATCATCCCAACGTTTGAGAGATTCATGGATGCTGGTGTCAACCACTTTGTAATTAGATTCTGGGGTAAGAATTATTTTGGATCTATCGATAAATTTGCAAGTCATGTAATGCCTGCACTCCGAGAAAAAGTAAAACAATAGGACGTTCTAACTTATTACATACCGTAAATCATTTACTATACCTATTCTTAGATGTTCTATGGATGAAGATCTTCCTGACTCTGTCAAAAAATGTCTTGATATCTTAGAAGAAAATGTTGAAATCTTGACAAATCTTGAATTTGATCTAGATGATGAACGAGAAGATGAGCTAGTTCCTAACATGGAACTTCATAATTTGTATGATATGGCAGAAGATGTGTCGACTGCTGCAAAAATTAAAAGAGCAGAGTCAAGTTTCACCCGTAGACAAGCTGAAGATTCTTTTTAATCATGACTTGTGTGGTCTTTTGTTTTTTGCTTTTGTAAATGATTTTGCTCTACGTTTGTTCTTTTGTTTTTCCAATCTTTTTCTTGTACGCTCTGTTGCCTTTGTTGCCCCTTGAATAATTTTTGTTTTACTTCCATCCCTTAGCATGATCTCTTTTCCTTTGAATCTAAATTCTACATCTCTGCATTTAACATAGTATTTTTTGAGACAAAAAAATATTCTATTGTTTGTACCGTGCATATCTTGAATTTCTTTTGATTTTTTTAATTCATTGAGTATGTTGCGAAGTATTCCTTTGTCAATATCTGTAATTCTATGTAGTTCTCTAAACCAGATGAATTTTGATTTTGATCCCCATTCTTCTAAAAGTACTAACACTTGTTTTGTTGCCTCTTCATACTCCCCGTCAATGTCACTCATGCCTATGCTGTTTTTGTCCTAGATTTAGCAATTTACTTTAATGAATTATTTGAATTTCAAAAGTCAATTTTTCTAAGGTTAGTCTTTTTTCATTATTTTTGTGATTTATTGTATGGTCTCAGAACAAAAATCCGAATGCAATGAATTAGAGTGCAGAATTTTAGAAATAAAAGCACTGGCAAAAGAATTGGATGATGAAGAATAGTCTTATTTTTTTGATTTTGTCTTTAATTCCTTAATTCTTGATTTTGTGACTTTGACTGACTGTCTTTGGTTTGCTTCCATCTTGTTTGCTATTGAATCAATCTGCTTGACTATTTTTGCTTGCTGTTCTGTAGAATTTGTTTTTAGTAATTTCTTTTTCAATTTTTTTAGCTGATTTGAGTATCCTTCAAACTCTCCCCGTAGTTCATTGAGATACGGATCATTCATGATTGGGTTTAATTTATCTTATATTTTAGGAATATTATGATCTG
>PFRJ01000110.1 GCA_002788515.1 Nitrosopumilales archaeon CG_4_9_14_0_2_um_filter_34_16
TCTTTTGTTGCAGATAAAACAGATGAGTCAATTCCATCACCAATCATTTCTTTGATTATTCCTATTTTCTTGCCTTCGATGCCTGTTTCTATGCCTGAAAGATAGTTAGTATTTTTGTTATCAATAGTGGTGTTGTCATTTGGATCAATTCCTGAAACAAGGTTTAGCATGAATGCAGCATCTTTTACAGTTCGTGTTAGTGGTCCAATTTGTTCAATGCTGTTAGCATAAGAGATGAGACCATATCTACTTATCAAACCATAAGTTGGTTTGTATCCAACTGTAGAGCAAAAGCTTGCAGGGTTTCTTACTGAGCCACCAGTATCAGAACCCAGTGAAGCAACACATTCAAATGCACTAACAGATACTGCGCTACCTCCAGATGAACCACCTGGAACACATTCAAGGTTCCAAGGATTCTTACTTGGACCAAATGCACTAAATTCAGTGGTAAGTCCCATGGCAAATTCATCCATGTTGACTTTGCCTACAAATACTGCATCTTGATTTTTTAATTTTGTAATCACAGTTGCATCATAGGGAGCTATAAAATTTTCTAGCATTTTTGATGCACATGTGGTATTTGAATCTTTGATACAAATATTATCTTTAATAGAAATTGGCATTCCAAAACAAGCACCAACGTCTACACCAGATTTTATTTTTTTGTCAATCTCTCTTGCTTGATCAACTGCTTTTTCATTTATAGATAGAAATGCATGTAACTTGTCATCCACATTTTTGATTCGTTCCATTGTTTTTGCAACAAAATCCTCAGCAGAAATATTTCCAGTTTTTACTTCTTGAATAAAATCAAGAGCAGATATTTTTAGATTCATGAAGACATCTTTGGTGCGCGAACATATGTCCCTTTATAGTGATTTAATTTCTCAATTAGTTTGTCATTAAATGGAATGTATTTGTCTTCTCGAAGATTTATAATTGAAATTTCATGCATTGAAATTTCTTCAGATTCCACACCAGCAGAATCTAAAACATCAAAATAATCTAAGATTTTTTGAACCTTGTCGACGTATTCTTTATGATCAGTAATCTCTATTTTCATTAGTTTTGAAACATGTTCAATTTCTTCTTTAGTTACCATTCAATGCACCTAAGGTGTTAATCTGTCAACATCTCTTGGATAAAATGTTACATCTCGAATATTTTCTGTGCCTGTCAGTGCCATTATCAATCGCTCTAAACCAATTCCACAACCGGCGTGTGGCGGAACGCCATAATCAAAAGCCCCCAAATGATACTCAAACGCATCAGTGTTCATTCCCTTGTTCTTCATTCGCTCAGCTAGTTCATCACGTTTTTCAATTCTTGTACTGCCTGAAGACAATTCTAAATCGCCAAACATTAAATCAAAAGATTCAGAAACTTTTGGGTTTGATTTGCTGTCTTTGACATAAAATGGCTTTGGGGCAAGAGGCCAATCTTTTATGAAGTAAAATCCTTCAACTCCAATCTTTTTGAGGTTTGACGGATACAAATCATCACCCCATTCAGTTTTTGCCCCTACTTTTTGCATTTTATCAATTAGTTCATCATAAGAATATCTTGGAATCGTTTCAGGAATAGCAGGAACTATAAATTCTGCGCCAGGATTATTTTTTACATAATTGTGTACTGTTTGAAGTGAAACTTTGATGATTTCTTCAATTCTATTCATCACATCGTTATAATCAACAAATGCTTCTTCCAAATCAATGGAGATTGCTTCAGCTAAATGACGATTCGTTCTAGATGGCTCTGCTCTGAAAATTGGTGCAATCTCAAACACTTTCTCAAAACTCATTGTCAGTTGTTCTTTATACAATTGCGGACTCTGAGCTAAAAATGCTTCTTTGTTATAATAAAATATAGGAAACAATGCAGCACCGCCTTCTGTTGCAGTTGCAATCATTTTGGGAGTGTTAATTTCAACAAAATTTTGATTTACAAAGTATTCTCTAATTGATTGTAAGACAAGACTTCTAGTTTTGAAAATATGCTGTAATGCATCACGTCTAAGATCAATAGGTCTAACCTCTAATCTAGTATCAATATTTTTTACAGTTTTGACTGTAGGCTCAAAGGGGGGGATTTTTTGAACATCAGAGAAAACTCGCAATTCAGAGGGGATGATTTCATATCCATTAGGTGCCTTTTCAGATGATTTTACATTTCCAGTAACTGCAATTGATGAATGTGATTTTAGTGAAGATATCTTTTCACGTATATCATCAGGACAATCCCCCCTTTTTGCTACAATGGAGATATCGCCATTTTTATCACGAATTGTTGCAAAACTGATATTTCCATGTCCACGAATTGTTAAAACCCAACCCATGACAGTGACCATAGCCCCATCCATTGAAGAGTGGATTTCATTAGAATAATGAGATCGACGTAAAGTTCCTAACTCAGTTTCAATCATAATTTACTTTATTCCAGATATCATGGTGTAATTAATTTTTATACAAAATAATGAACCATTACATTAATTTTCATAATGCTTATAGCCAACAAAAAATCCACATCAAAACAACATGAATATCTTAATTGGACTAGTTATTGCAATATTCATAATCACCGGGGCATATGTAGGATATCATGCATCACAACAACCAACTGAGGTAACAGAAGGACATGATGTCAAAACAGAATTAGATGTGCTTAATCATGGTTCAACAGTTCAGATTCTACAAATATCTAAACTGGATAAATCAACGATGTGATCAATTCAAAGCCGGATTTATATTAAATCACAATAATTATTCATAAAGTTATGACACTTTCAGACAAGGAAAAAATGGTGGCGATTATTTCAAATGGTATTGCAGTTTTTTCACTATTACAAGAAAGAGACAGTTTACCTAAAAATACATCAATGTATGACTTTGTGTTAAAAGTGATACCAGAAGATATCAAATCAGAACTAAGCATAGAGTTGATAGATGAAGTATTCCAATATGTCTCATCCGCACATAGTTCATAAAGTGTAAAGCAGTATCTATACTATTGACAGCAATAGCAACTCTAGGCTCTCACTGTTCATTACAAGTCCTAAAAGGCGCAAAAGATGAAGGATTGAAAACTATTCTAGTATGTGAAAGAAAACGTGAAAAACTATATCGTAGATTTCCATTTATTGATGAACTAGTCCTTGTAGATTCTTTCAAAGATGTCCTTGATCAAAAGTGCCAAACAATTCTTGAGCAAAATAATGCAGTATTAATCCCACATGGAACATTAGTTGCACAGATGAATTCAGAAGAGATCGAATCGATTAAAACTCCAATCTTTGGCAACAAATGGATTCTAAGATGGGAATCAGACAGAGAGATGAAGGAAAAATTAATGAAAGAGGCAAATCTTCCAGTTCCAAAACCAGTAAGTGATCCTAAATATATTGAAAAATTAGTCATTGTCAAAAGACAGGGAGCAGCTGGTGGTAAAGGATATTTTATGGCAGCAAATGAAAACGATTACAATACAAAACGAAATCAGTTAATTTCAGAAGGAGTAATTTCTAAAGACGAAACTCTTTACATTCAAGAATATGCGGCCGGTGTTTTGGCATATTTGACATTTTTCTATTCTCCATTAAAAGAAGAGTTGGAATTTTTTGGAGTTGATCAACGACATGAATCGGACATTGAAGGATTAGGAAGAATTCCTGCAGAGCAACAACTAAAATCAAACAAAGTTCCATCATTCAATGTAATTGGCAATAGTCCTCTAGTGTTACGAGAATCATTATTAGATGAAGTGTATGATATGGGAGAGAATTTTGTAAAAGCTGCTAAAAGAATAGTAGCACCTGGAATGAATGGTCCGTTTTGTATAGAAGGTGTTTATGATGAAAACGCCAAGTTCACATCGTTTGAATTTTCTGCAAGGATTGTTGCAGGAAGCAACATCTACATGGATGGCTCTCCATACTATTCATTATTGTTTAATGAGACAATGAGTATGGGTAAAAGAATAGCAAGAGAAGTAAAAATAGCTACAGAATCTAATCAGTTGGATAAAATCACAACATAATCTACAATTCTATTAAAACT
>PFRJ01000102.1 GCA_002788515.1 Nitrosopumilales archaeon CG_4_9_14_0_2_um_filter_34_16
ACATCATTGCAAACACCACTGAAACTTTGATGATTATGAGCAGAGCAACCTTCTGAAATGTAATAATGGAGAGTATCAGAATTTAGATAATTTTCAAACTGTTTTTTAGAATGTATGAAATATACATCAAACCATGCATCTTCGTCATTGATGGATATAGAGTATTCGTATGATGTGTTCTCTTTGTGTGTGCATATAGGAATGAATTGAGCATAGGATTCCACTGCAATTTGTTTTCCTATGGGAACATTAGGAAAAATTGAAACGTATGGATCGTCATTTAATTGAGTTCCCTGAAACAGTTCAATTTTATTGCGAATTGTATCAATTACATATCTATACAGCATTGGCTTCCAGCTTGATTCACAAGCACTGAATTCGTGTTGTAGTTGTACATACGATTTATCATTCTGATATTGTAACTGATTTGAATTATAATTCGTAAGAGTGGAAACATCAGAAGGATCTGCAAAGTAAATATTTTCACCAGAATTTGGATTAAACCAAACATTTGTCACATCAAAAATAATATTTCCAGGATAGCTATTCCATTCTTCTTGTAGATGAACATAGATAGAATACTTGTTGATGGCCTGATCATATGGAGAACTGAAAATCAAATGCCCAAAGAATGCATTCAATAGTATCAATGTAAATGCAATTATTGGAAGTATAAAATAGAGAAACTTTTTCATTTGATTATAAACACCAGAAATTCAGTTAAGATTGTTTGGAACAGAATGTTTTAAGAAATGCTAGATTTTTTATAAAATTTTCAATTTAAGATGTAAAATGTAATTTTCTTGGACAATAATGAGCTTAGATAAATACAAGGGGGTTTAATCTAAGATATGGGGAAAATTAAAATTAGAACAGGTAGAGGCACAGGAACTATCGAAGTTGACGAAGATGCTTCAAAATGGTCTGGAGATGAATTCAGAAAGATCCAAGAAGCAAGGAAGAAAGCAACATCAAATAGAATGGTTCACACTGGTCGCGGAACTGGTTCAAGAAGACTAGGAGATATGCCTGATCCTAAAGCAAGACCTTCAACTGAAGGAATGACTAGAAGTACAGGTAGAGGAACTAGTTCAAGAAAGAGTACAAACAAAGGTTCAGGATAATAAAGCCTCAATTTTTAATTTTTATGATTTTATTTTTAGAGAACATTATATTTTAATATCTGGATTTCCAGATTTTAGCTTGTCCCAATCTGCAAGAAAATTTTGCAATCCAATTTTTGTCAAAGGGTGTTGTAACATTTTATCTAATACATCTGGAGGTAATGTAACAACATCTGCACCAATTTTTGCAGCATCAACTACATGTAATGGATGACGAACACTTGCAACAAGGATTTGAGTTCCAAAATCATAATTTGAAAAAACTTCTTTGATTTCTCTGATTAGATGCATTCCATCCTGACCAATATCATCTAATCTTCCAATAAATGGACTAACATATTTTGCACCTGATTTTGCAGCAAGTAAAGCTTGATTTGCAGAAAAGATCAAAGTAACATTAACAGGAATTCCCTCAGAAGATAATGATTTGCATGCTTTTAGACCGTCAGGAGTCATAGGAACTTTAACTACAACATTTTTTCCGTATTGACGAAGTCGTTTTCCCTCTTCGATCATTCCAGAGTATTCAGTACTAACAACTTCTAAACTCACATCGCCTTTGATGATTTTTGTAATTTCCGCCATAGCATCTTTTGGATTACCACCTTCTTTTGACATTAGTGAGGGATTAGTTGTGATTCCATCTAGCAAACCCATGTCATTGAATTTTCTAATAGATTCAAGATTAGCAGTATCAAGAAAAATCTTCATATTTTTTTGCTCCTAATTTCTTTAACTTGTTTTGCTATATTAAAAGATGTTATTCCATGTTTCTCTAATAATAATGGAATTTCATTGTCACGTGCAGATTCACCAAACATATCTTGGGCTCCAATTCTCTTAATATGTACAGGGTAAGATTCAGAAACAGATTCTGCTACAGCAGAACCCATTCCACCGATGATGTTATGTTCTTCAGTGGTAACAATACAACCAGTTTCTCTAGCTGCTTTTTCTAGAATTTCATCATCTATTGGTTTAATTGAAAACATATCTAAAACTCTACAAGAGATTCCTTCTTGTTGTAATGATTCAGCAGCTTCTAAAGCCATTCTAACAGTAATACCACATGCAGCAATAGTACAATCTGAACCATCTCTTAGCACAATTCCTTTTCCAATTTGAAATTCTTGAGAATCAGAGTGAACAAGAGGGGTTGCAGATCTTGCCATTCTCATGTAAAATGGTCCATATTCTCTAGCCATTAATCGAGTCAAATTTGAAACTGCAATAGTATCCGCAGGGATAAAGACTCTGAAATTAGGTATTACTCTCATTATAGCAATATCTTCAATTTGTTGATGTGAACCGCCATCAGGACCTACTGACAAACCACCGTGAGATGCAACTAATTTGACATTGAGACCTTTTTTTCCAGGGGGTGACGGATATGCTATATTGTTTCGGATTTGATCAACTGCTCTGCCGGGTAAAAATATAGCATAAGTACTAGCAAAAGAAATTTTTCCAGATATAGCTAATCCAGCAGACATTGTAACAAGATTGGCTTCAGCAATACCAACATTGAAAAATCTATCAGGAAATTCTTTTCCAAATGCAGAAGTTTTTAATGAATCAGTTGTATCTGCACCTAAAACAACGATGTTTGGATTTTCTTTTCCTAATTGAACTAAGGATTTAGAATATTCAGAACGCATATCGGTCATTATTGGTTCATTCAAATGTATCCCGCCTCCCGTGCAATTTTTTTAATTTGTTCTTTCTTTTCACCTATAACGTGTAGACCAATCCATTTGTTTACTAAATCACTTCCACCAAGTTCATTTGCTTTTGCAAGTAAACCAGATCTTCTTGATTTTAAAACCTCAGATCTAAAAGATCTAATCGCATCTCGAACATCTTGTTGACCAATAATTGCACCGCCTCCAACAAAAACACGAGCGCCATCAGCAAATACTGACCCTATATTTTCTAGATTAACACCCCCATCAGCCTCAATATAGCCTGAAAAATTATGTTCTTTTAAAATAGAATTTAATTTTGCCATTTTTGCATGTGTTTCTTCGATATATTTTTGACCAGATTTTCCAGGTACTACTGACATGACAATTAGTTGATCAAGTGAAGGGAGAAATTTGTAAGACCATTCAGGCAATTCAGTGTCAGGATTAATTGAAAAACCAACGCCTACTTGGTTTTGTTTTAATATATCATGAATTTCTCCAAAGCTAGATTCATCTGTTACTTCAGCATGAACTGTAATTATATCACTGCCAGCATCAACATAATCTTTGACATATTTCACAGGTTCATCAATCATCAGATGTGTATCAAATGGAATTACCGTAAGTGATCTTAGTTCTTTAATTTTATTATGATCAAATGTTTTTGTTGGAACGAATTGACCATCCATTACATCAAGATGAATATAATCTGCTCTGCCTGTCACACATCGCTTTATTTCATTTTCTAAATTTGTCATATCTCCTGCAATGATTGATGGTGCAATCATAAATTGTGAATCTAATTCAAGGTTAATTATTGGAACCACATCAGAATCAGGAGCTTTTCCATGCCATTGAGGATTATCTTCCATATGTTCTATGGATTTTCCTTTAATTGTTCTGGCAATTATCATAGTCGGTACTCCTTTTGTTGCATTTGCTTTTGCAATAGCAGCATCGATTTGTTCAATTCTATGTCCATCAATTTCAATTACATTCCAACCAAAAGATCTCCATTTATCACCTGTTTTCCATCGCGATGCATCTTTCCACATTTCAGAAAGATCATCTCCTTCCAATTTTTCATCAAGTGGCATAACTTTTTCAGTGTAAGAATCTTGTTGGATAAAATTTCTATCAAGGAAAGCAGTAAGATTATCAACTTTGTATTTTGCAGCAGCCATAGCAGCTTCCCAGACTTGACCTTCATCAGATTCTCCATCTCCAATAATTGTGTAAACATGATGATTTTTAGAATCAAGTTTTGCAGCCAGTGCAATCCCAACAGAATAAGACAATCCAGTACCTAAAGAACCTCCACAAAATTCTACACCGGGGCATTTGAGATCAGGATGCCCCTGAAGTTTGCTGCCAAATTTTCGTAGAGTTTCAATATCAGATTCAGGAAAATATCCTGCAACTGCCATGTTAGAAAACAATCCAGGAGCTGCATGACCTTTTGATAAAACTAAACGATCCCTATCTTCCCATTGAGGATTTTTGGGATCAAATTTCAAATATTTGTTAAACAAACAACCGAGAATCTCTGCCATAGAAAAAGAACCGCCTGGATGACCAGAGCCTGCAGCATTTGTACCTTTAATCACTAATTTTCTAGATCTAAGGATATTTTTCTTAATTTGGTAATAATTAAGCCTCATCTCGATCGTTGTTCTTAGAAATTGAATAAAAATCTACTTCTGTAAAATTTTAATGTAAACCATACTTTGTAATATTATGGAAGTCAAAGAAAAAATCCCAATAATGTTATTTGATAATCAATGTTATTTGTGTACAAAATTTGCAAAATATGTTAATTTTTTTGCCAGAGGTAAAATCACAACAGTAGGGCATTATTCAGAATTTGGGGAAAAGATAAGAAATGAACTTTTAGATGAATCTGCTCTTGAGATGTTTTGGTTCATTAGTGAAAAAAGAGCTTTTGGTGGAAGAGCAGCATTATACCCATTAATAAAAACAATCATAACAAAAAATGCTAAAAATCCAACAATTATCAAATCAGAGGACACATGCAAACAGAATTGTAAAACAGTCAAAGCAGTATTTGTAAGGTCAGCAAGTGTACTCACAACCAGTAAAAAAATAGATTTTTAGCAAATCTAAATATCACAGCAGAAAATAAAGTATGATTATGAAGATTAAAACTGAAAATTCTGTAAAAATAAAGACTAGTCTTCTATGTGGATTTGTGTTAGAAAATTCTAACAACGTTTTAGGATTAGGAAAATACGATGTTAAAACAACTTTGGCAATTAATCAATCTTTAAAAGATATGGAAGGAAAACTGGGAAGAATAAGCATAATTCCAATGCCAGGAAAAAATCCTGCCCAAAGAATTCTACTTGCAGGAATAGGTAAAAAAGAAAATCTGACAAATGACACTATCAGACATGTTTCAGGTAAAATTGCACAAAAATCAAGAGAACTAAAATTAAAAGAATTTTCAATTATTACGCCTCCAAGTTTTGTAATAGATCAGATTTCTTCAGTCACACAAATCATTGAAGGTTGTAAAATGTCACTATACAAATTCGATAAATTTAAAGCAGAAAAAGCTGAAAAATCACCAGATTTAACAATAATAGTTTCTAAATCAAGTAAAATTTTACATGCTATAAAAACAGCTGAGATTGTATCAGAGGGTGCAATATTTACCAAAAGCATTGCCAATTTACCACCAAACGAATGTACTCCAACAACATTGGCAAATTTTGCAAGAATGATTTCGAAAAAAAATAAAATGAAATGTTATGTTATCTCAGAACCAGAATTAAAAAAGAAAGGTTTTGGAGGAATTTCAGCAGTAGGGCAAGGAAGTAAAAAAGAACCAAAGTTAATTGTTTTAGAGCATACTCATGGACCAAAAAATGAAAACCCTGTTGTGTTAGTAGGAAAAGCTGTAACATTTGATACAGGTGGGATTTCTTTAAAACCAGGAGATAGAATGGATGAGATGAAATTTGACAAGTGTGGAGGGTGTACAGTTCTTGGAATAATGAAAGCAGTTTCAGAATTAAAACTACCCATTAATGTTGTAGGCATTATTCCTTCAGTTGAAAATATGCCAAGTGGTGAATCATACAGACCAGGAGATATCATAAAATTGTATAGTGGAAAAACAGCAGAAATTCTAAATACCGATGCAGAAGGCAGATTGATTCTGGCTGATGCACTGGCATATGGAGAAAAACAATACACTCCAAAAGCCATCATAGACTTTGCAACTCTTACAGGTGCATGCATTGTAGCACTAGGTACCAATGTAGCAGCAATTGTATCAAATGATGAGAAACTAACAAAAAGAATTAATGAATCTTCTAAAAAAACTACTGAACAAGTATGGGAACTCCCATTAAATCAAGACTATACGGATATGATAAAATCAGATGTTGCAGACATGAAAAATGTAGGAATAGGAAGAGCTGCAGGAACTATCACCGCGGCTGCATTTTTAAAAAATGCTGTGGAAAAAACACCGTGGGTACATATCGATATTGCAGGAGTTGCATGGATACAAAGTGCAACAAAAGAAAAATCATACAACCCAAAAGGTGCAACGGGTTTTGGTGTAAGATTAATTTTAGACTATTTGCAAAACGTGTAGAATCAATAACCTCGACTATTTCTGTCAGGCGTACCAACATTTGGATTTCTCCATCCATGCTTTTCCATCATGTGGTTAAGTAGTCGTATATCATTATCACATATTTCTCCACAAACGCTACAATTTGACATTTAATTCACAACGATCAAACTAATTCTATATTAAAACATTGATTGTAAATTAGAAAATGCCAGCACTGTTGCTTCCCAAGAGCTCTCGCATCTTAGTAGCACAACAGCGACGTCAGGTTTGACTTCCAAGTTCGGAATGGGATTGGGTCGCACCCTAACGCTATGGCCGGCTTGAAAATTAATGTTAAATTCTCATCTATTAACGTAACGCCAGATTGAAAATGAGATTCAAAATAGGTATAAAGCAAAGAAAATACTCGACTACAACATGACTCATAGGGTAGCTGTATTAGATCAAGATCTATGTCAACCACAAAAATGCGGCTTGGAGTGCATAAAATACTGCCCAGTAAACAAATCAGGGGCAGAATGTATTGTCATAAACGAAGAATCAAAGAAGGCGCAAATAGATGAAAATATTTGCAATGGTTGTGGAATATGTGTCAAAGTATGTCCATTTGATGCAATAACAATAGTAAATTTGGCAAGTGAGTTAGCTACTGATAAAATTCATCAATATGGTGTAAACTCATTTAGACTATACAAATTACCCACACCAAAAAAAGGAGAGGTTGTAGGACTATTGGGAAGAAATGGGATGGGGAAAAGTACGGTAGTAAACATCCTATCTGGAAATTTGAAACCCAATTTAGGAAGATATGAAAATCCACCAGAATGGGATGAAATTTTAAAACACTATAGCGGAACAGAACTTAAACAACATTTTGAAAAAATTGAACAAAAACAAATTCGCGCATCAATAAAACCTCAACAAGTTCACCATATCGCACAGGCATTTAACGGAACAGGAAAAGAACTTCTTGACAGATATGATGAGCGCGGTGTGTCAAGAGAATTAATCAAAGAATTGGGATTAGAAAATTCTCTGGAACAAAGTTTGAATGAATTAAGTGGTGGAGAATTGCAAAGAATTGCCGTAGCTGCTGCTGCATCAAAAGATGCAGAGTTTTATTTTTTTGATGAGCCATCATCATATAATGATGTTTTTCAAAGGACAGGCGTAGCTCGTGTAATTCAAAATTTGGCAAGAATTGGAAAAAGCGTTATGGTTGTAGAACATGATTTAACATTACTTGATTTTCTAAGTGACTATATCGAAGTACTATATGGAGAGCCAACAGCATACGGTATTGTTTCAACTATACTTTCGACAAAAATTGGAATTAATGTTTTTCTTGATGGATATTTACCAAATGAAAATGTCAGATTCAGAGACAAGAAGTTTTCTTTTGATGTGTCATCGTCAACTACAGACATTTTTGAAGAAGGAAATACAATTGTCACGTATCCAAAACTAGTCAAAAAATATCCTTCATTTTCTGTCACAATTGAGCCTGGTCAAGTAAGAAAAGGAGAAGTTGTAGGCATAATGGGAGCAAATGCTCTGGGTAAAACAACCATGATGAAAATGATTGCAGGTGTAGAGAAGCCAGATTCCGGAAATATCGATAAGAAAATCAAAATAGCATACAAACCACAGTATCTTCAAAATGACATAGATGTTGAAGTCATATCAGTATTAGACAAAGCAAATGGCAATCAAGTTGAAGGAAGTATGGAAGAGGAACAAATACTAGAGCCATTGAAAATTAAAAAATTATACAATAAATCCATCAAGAATCTTTCCGGAGGAGAATTACAAAAAATTGCTGTGGCATCATGTCTATTGCAAAAAGTTGATCTGTATGCATTAGATGAACCATCAGCATTTTTGGACGTAGAAGATAGAATAGCGGTAGCAAAATTCATACAAAAATTTGTTCGTTCTTTTGGAAAATCTGCAATAATCATTGATCATGACTTGCAATTAATGGATTTAGTTTCAGATACAATGATTATTTTTGAGGGAGAATCAGGAGTTGCAGGTAGAGCTACGGCTCCTATGAAAAAAGCAGATGCCATGAACAGATTTCTAAAATCACTAGACATGTCATTTAGAAGAGATGAGAGAAGTCTCAGACCTCGAGTAAACAAGCTAGAGAGCAGATTAGACAAAGATCAAAAAACATCAGGAAATTTCTATTACAAGCATTGACTAGGATGTTAAAAAAAGCACTAGAAGATGTGCTCACCGTAAAAGAAAATGATGAATTAATTTCAGCGTTTGATCAGATAGGAAACATCATCATAGTAAGAATTCCAGAATCACTATTATCCAAGAAAAAAATTATCGGACAAGCGTTATTGGATCAGGTAAAAATTGTCAGAAGCGTATTCTATCAAGCATCTGCAGTTGAGGGTGATTTTCGCACAAGAGATCTGGAAATCATTGCAGGAGAGGACAATACAGAAACAGAATACAAAGAATTTGGCTGTAAATTCACAGTTGATGTCAAAAATGCATTTTTTTCACCTAGACTTTCTACCGAAAGAGAACGAATCGCTAATTTGATTCAAGACGGTGAGGTAGTTACCAACATGTTTGCAGGCATTGGGATGTTTTCCATAATGGCTGCAAAAAAGAATAATTGTACTGTGTATAGTATCGACATTAATCCAGTAGCTTCAAAGTTGTGTGAGAGAAATGTTGGATTAAACAAAATGGTTGGAAAAGTGATTTCAATAAATGGAGATGCATCAGAAATTATCAAAAATCAATTAATGAACAAGTCAGATAGAACATTGATGTTGTTACCTGAAAGATCAGATGAATTTTTAGAATCTGCAATCAATACAACTAAAAATGGTGGAATCATCCATTATTATTCACATATTCACGCAGATAAAAAATCAGATGCAGGAAAACTTTCAGAAGAGCACTATCTCAAAATTACTCCTGTCAAATCAGAAATACTAAAATCAAAAATTGTAAGAGCTGTGGGTCCTAGATATTACCAAACAGTTGTAGATGTTAAAATTTTCAAATAGATTAGTCTTCGGATGTAATAGATGCAGTAGAGGGTTTTGTTGTTGCCATAACATATCCAATCCATGCAATAACTCCTAAAATTCCTCCAGCAATCATTAGTACAGACAATTGTAATACGATTGGACTCCATTCAGATAACATCAACAAATATGCATAGAGAAAGAAGCCACCAATACAAAGCACAAAAATGGTAATTCCCATTCCTTTTCGTTTATCCATGGCGAAGAATTTTTTGTGAGTTATTTATTGCTTTGAACTAATTTAGTTCAATGGCCATAAGATATGCATCTTCACCATCTCGATAATAGGCGTTTAGTTGTTGTCTAATTACAAATCCTAATTTTTCATATAATCTTACAGCCTCATTATTACTACATCTCACTTCTAAATAGAATTCGTCACATTTTCTCAAGTTAACGCCATTAACAGACTCTTCAACAAGTGCTTTTCCAATACCTTTCTTTCTGTATTCTTCAAGCACGGCTATAGACACAACATGTCCTTTTTTGACAAACCCTAATTTCTTAAAATTTGAGAAACCGAATTCAGTTTTACACATAATATATCCAACATGTTTTCCTCCAATTTCTGCAACTATGAAAGCTTCAGGGAGTTCTGCAAGCAGACTTTCATAGAAATAATCTGAATAGTGCTCAGGGAGTGTTTTCAGATTAATTTCCATGACAGAGATTAGATCGCTTGGCCCTGCTCGTCTAATGTTACAATCACCTAGTTGTCGAAGGATGACCTGCATGGTTTAGTATTAGAAGTATCAATATTTAATTTTAAACCAAAAGACCATTTAATGGAAAAATCAAGGCCTAAAGAGATGGAAGAGCCCTCGCAAGAAGATATTATTTCATTAGTAAATTCCATATTTCTAGTCAGTGATTTTACAAAGGCAGAATTTTCTTTAGAATTTAAAATAGAGGATAAGGACTTTAAGTCAAAATTTGAAGGATTGGCAAGAAAATTAGAAGATATGAGTTATGTTTGCAAATTAGAAGAAACAGACGACGGGATATATGTAATTGTTCAAAAATTTACCTTAAGAAAACAAGGCAAAATAATGAAATCAGCATGGACTCCTCGAATATTATTTGCAATTGTCATTGGCTTTGTGATGTTTGATGGATATTACAGAACGTCATTTACAAATTCTATTGTAGATATCGGCGAGCCTCTAGAAATGGCAGTCTTTTACACATTATCAGTGATGGGGATTTTAGGAATTCATGAGTTAGGTCACATAGTTGCTGCAAAAATACATGGACTGAAAACCACTTGGCCATATTTCCTACCAGGCATACCTGTATATGGAATTCCAACGTTTGGCGCATTTATCCAATCAAGAGGATTAACAATTAACCGAGAAATTCTGTACGATGTTGCCATAGCAGGTCCTATTGCAGGATTAATAGTTGCAATCATTGTGTCAATTTATGGAGCATACACAGCTCCTGTACTGGATCAGGTAATTGCAGACGAATTATTTGCTCAAGCCAGACTAAGTGATTGGAATCTCGGAGAGCCATTACTTATGACTGCAAGTTTGGCAATGTTTGGCAAAGGGGAATTATTCGGACAGGTCATACTTATGACACCTTTTATGTTTGCAGCTTGGATTGGATTTTTAATTACATTTTTGAATTTACTTCCAGCATGGCAATTGGATGGCGGACACATGGCAAGAACGCTAATGGGTTCAAAGTTACACAGATATGCAACGTTTGGAAGTATAGGAATTCTTGTTTTACTAAACTATTGGCCAATGGCGATATTAATTCTAATTATGAGTTCAAAAAATCCTAGTGCATCTCCACTAGATGATGTCTCGCCACTTTCAAGAAAAAGAAAACTATCATACATCGGAATTATAGGATTAGCAATTCTATGTGCGCCATTACCATCAAATTTATTGCCTAATCTGTTATCTTAACAAAAGTCTTGCACCATCTGTAACTACTGCAACTTTTTGCCTTGCTCCTTGTGTTTTAAGAATATAATCCATAGAATATTTTATACCTTGCATAGATATCATGTTAAGTTTTTTAGCATAAAATTCAGGCATTATAGATACTAAAGCAATTTGGAAATTCTTTTGTATTTCTGATAGAAAAAGTAAATCTTCCATCCCACCAACATATTTAGACGGATTTTGGAGTTGTTCCAAGCTTAATCTATCTTCAATGTATTGTTGCAGTGCATCAGAACCTAATCCACCCTTACATTCAGCCACTAAAACCGCAAGGCCATTTTTTTGAATGGCATTAGAACAATTCCAAAGAGAAGAGAGTGAAGTTCCAAGATTATCATTGCTTGCATCTTTTCCGGTACTAATTACCATTGTTTTATGTTGACCCACATCTTTGATAGAATTAGATTCTAAAATTTTTGTAGATGAAATAGTTTCAGAAGGATGACCAATAGTGAAATCCATTATTCCTTCAGAATTTGCAATAATTTCAATTCCTTGAATTTCAAAATTATCTGTAAATTTTTTTGCTTCTGTTAAGCTTTCTGGACGTTGGCCAGACACAGGAATATTGCCGGATCTTTTTGCATATGCAGATAACATGGATTCATGACCAAATTTTTTGATAAGACGCGTAGAGATAGTCTCATAACCAAACAAACCATTAAATTCCATCTCACCCATAAATACAAGATTAGAGTTTGAAATATCAACATCATCAAATTCGTTAATTGAGCTACCTTCAGGCAAACCAGATTTTACCAGATTTAGAATTCTTTTTTCAGTTAGAATTTTTGGGAACGGTTTTGATTTTTGTTCACACAAAGTAAATAATGAAGCAATGATTTTTTGAATAGATTTTGAATTATGTAAAACTACAAGTTCCATAGGTTTAGACAAGTCAAGTGAATTTAGTTTTTCATTGATTTGTGCATCATCTAATATTTTACCGTCAGAATCAATTTTTTGCTCTAAATTTTCTGCCTTTATATCTAAAACAACATCGGTAATACCGTAATTTAACCAAATTTCAGGCATGATTAATACACAATACAAACCAAAATAAATCCAGTGTAGTTAACTTTGGTATGGAGTTTGTGAAAGAGTTTGCAACATTTTTACACAAAAATGGCATCATAAAGTTTGGAGATTTTACATTAGCTAGTGGAAAAAAGAGCTCATATTATGTAGATTTAAGACTAGTTCCCAGTTATCCTCATGAATTTAGAAAAATGGTAAAATATCTTGAAAATGAGATTACACAAGAAATTGGATTGGACAAGTTTGATTCTATTGTTTCAGTACCAACAGGGGGCTTAGTAATTGCATCAGCTTTGGCAATTGAAACAATCAAACCTCTAATCTATGTTAGAAGTAAACCAAAAGATTATGGAACATCAAAATCAGTAGAAGGGAAGATTCATGACGGAATGAAGGTAGTAATGATAGATGATGTTGCAACTACAGGGGGATCTGTAGTAAATGCAATAAAATCATTAAAAGAAGCAAACATTTCCATAAAAGATGCATATGTCATAGTCAACAGAATGGAGGGAGCAGACAATGCATTGTTAGAATTAGGAGTTAAAATGCATTCAATTTTAAATATTTTACAAATAGCAGAAACGCTATACGAGCAAAATCTTATCGATGCAACCGTTTTAGAAAGAGTGAAAAAACAAATCAACAAATGAATAATGGCAGCTCAGTCAAATGCCTTCCAATCATCATTCAGATATAACTCTGATTCTTCATTGCGGCCAGATAATTTTGTATTGACTTATTTTAAAACTAATTGAAAGTAATGGGTCCAAAAGGCTCCAGAATATTTTATTTGTGTGTTTAGATTCAGTTTAGGCGTTATAATTTTTCTCTTGTAGAACATTATCTATACAAACAACCAGAAAATAAGTTTTTTACGTATTTTAAAAGAGAGTTTATTTGCCGTAAACTGTCTGAAGAACAGTGCTATTTGCAATAACTTCTTGCGTAAATTGTACATTGACAGTTACTTTGTTGTTAAAGTCAATGTTTACATTATCAAACAGAGATTTGTACTTGTCAACTGTTCTTTGATTTACAGTATAGTCATGTCCTGATTTTACCAACAATCCATGCTCAATTAAAAAATTAATTTTTCTATACCCTGATGTGGTAGGAATGTGTAATTTTTCTAAAATTTCTGTAATTGTCCATGGTTCACCAATAGAAGCATTGAGAATCTTTGACATCTCCTCATCTCCAAATGCCTTGAGGATTATCTGACTTAGTGCAGGATCAGATATTGTGAATCGATTCTCGACTTTGTCTTTTTTAGACTTGATGCTACAAATACGATCCATGAATTTCTTCTCTAGACCTTCAGCACCGGCTCCAAAAAATTCCCGCAACACAGAATCAAGTTTTGTAAATTCCTTTATTGATTGTGTAATTGATATTCCATATTTTTCAAACAGACGATTCTGTATGCTGCGATAAGTGGTATCTCCCAAATTATTGCAAATCATATTTTCAAGGGATGATGCGAAAAAAGTATCTATCTCAGCCATGATATTCACCTGTTAATACTTTCATATTAAGTTTCATGTGAAAATGCCTCACGGTCAACTACGCACAAGCTCCGACAGTTTACGAATATGGCTAGTATCATTTTGCATAACCAAATCAAGGGCTCTTTGCATTTCATCTTCATGTGGTTGTAAAGTTTTTTGTGTGGTTATTATTTCACATTCCTCAATGATAGGTAATCGTTTGAAGTTTCTGTATTGGGGATATGTCACAGTGCATGAATAATAGTTGATGTCATCTTTGAATTTGTATCTAATTTCAAACGGTAGAATAGAATTGTTTTCAGAGGTAATATCAGTTATGATCTTTTTTATTTGAGCAATATCAAATGGCTTGTTTACTACTGGTACGTGCAACAAATCAAAGAGATTTGAATATACCGCATCAGGATCTCCTGTAACAACTACTAGTTTAGCATCAGGATCCAAGTCCTTGATGGTCTCAACTACATAATAGCCATTGTATTCGGGCATCTGTAAATCAGTAAAGACGATATCCGGGTTGTGTTTTTCATACAAGTTTACTGCGTTTTTGCCATCATTCCCAGTTGCAAGAACGTTGACATCAATTATACCTAACAAGTCACAAAACACATCAACAATATTCTGATCGTCATCAATAATGATGCAGTTGAGCTTTCTTGGAGTGGTATTATCTTTCATATACTATAGTAAATAATACATTCATACCTTATATAATTTTCATAACTTGTTAATCCCATATTTGGGAAATTTAAGTAAAATGTATGTGCGTATTTAAAATTACATTAATAAATATCACAACATTACAAGATAGTCATTGAAATACTCATTTGATGAAAATCCATTCCAACAATCCGAAGTATCCATATCCATAAAAGAAATTATTAAATGCCAAAAATGTCTTTCAAATGACGTTCTTTGTTGGTTTCATACAGAGTCATTAAAAACAAGCATTATCGTTGATGTTCAAAACTGGATTAATGACAGCAAAGTAATTCAGAAAAAGAATACTTTGAGTGACTTCTAAGGCAATTTCATTGTTATTTGTTTTGCAGATATGATATCATCATCATATGCAATGATGTAAAGAAGTACATTACCGTTTGCAAACGCGGTAACGTTGTGTAATATTATCTCATCATAAGTTGTTTGTTCTGAGAAATTTGGAAAACAGCTAACGCATCCTATCTCATAATTTGATACGCCATCATCATGATTCCAAATTAATTTAACTAAAATTTCAGAGTCCTCAGACTCCAATACAGTTGTAGTGACATCCTCCAATGGTTGAGCATATGCAACATTTATGAAAGCAAATACAAAAACACTAGTAATTACACCTAATAGAATTTTAGAATTCATTTGAATTTCTACTCATCATGATGTTTTAGTTTTACTTTTTAAGTATGTCGTAGAATTCATACCGTGTGAAATTCAATTACGATGTAGTTAAGATCTTTTGAATTTATTTTGCGTTTTAGAATTCAACTCATACAATTAAATTTAGCATCATAAGGATTACCTTCTTTTCATATAGTCTGACATTATTTTTGCAGCCATTTCAGTAACTTCTAGATTATTTTTTGCAGCCAGACTGCGCAGTTTTCTTGCATGAGATTTGTTTAACTCTAATGTGACTCTTTGTTGGAGTAATGCTGCTTTTGCCTTTTTGAGCAGTTTGGGATGCGATGACTTTGTGCTTTTTGCCAAATGATACAGGTATTTTTTTCGCAGTCTTTGATCAAGCGGAATAATCTTTTCTGCGATTTTTATGGCCTTTGGCACATTTGGAATGCTTTGGTACAGTCTGGTAGCATCATCACGTGATAGTTTCTTTGGAACGTATTCTTTAAGTTTGTCAGGCACCGCCGCAAAACCAAGATATTTTTTTAGTGTTTGAGGAGATATCCCAAGTGACTTTGCTGCTTTGCTTTGTCCTACAGATTCAGAAAGAAACACACATGCTGCTGTCATGTCCTTTGTGTTCATCTTGTTTCTGTGAAGATTTTCAACTACTGATGCTGCCTTTGCATTATCCAAGTCATATTTTGTGGAATTTGTAAGTAACAGTACAGGTATCTTCTTTGCGCCAATTCTTTTTAGTGCCGCAAGTCTTCTCTGACCCGACATTAGCAAGTATGAATTTTTTCCATCCTTTTGTACCATTGGGGGGTTTTGCAGTCCTTCGTTTTTAATAGAACGTGCAAGTTCTGAAATTCCTTCACGATCTAGCTTTCTTGCTTGCGCATCATGCCATACCTTGATCTGTTTTATAGGAATCTCTCTAAGACGATACGATATTGGTGAATTGTAACGTTTTGCCACATATGTGAATAGAAACAATATATGTTAAGAGATATTGTGATGTACAATTGACCAGTCATCAAAAAAAATCGTTCTTTGAACTAGTCATATATCATTAGTTCTTTTTCTTCTAGTAAAATGTGCAGTGAATTTACTGCACAATACACATCCTCTGCAGTCTTTCCCCCAGTGCACACCAATTTACCTGATGCAAAAATCAGAATCACTACCTTTGGATCAACCATTCTGTGAATCAATCCTGGAAATTGTTCAGGCTCATACATGCTTCTTGGAACCATCCTTGCTGCTTTCTCCAAGTGTATTGTTCCTCCAAGATTAACTGATGACACGATGTTCTGTATGGTGACTATAGCGTCGTTTTTTATCTTGATTTTTCCCCTTCGGAGACTATCCACTACCGTTTTTACTGCCTTCTTGCCATCTCTTCAGACTTTGATCCGGTACAGACCATCTTTCCTGTTCTAAATAACAGTGTGGCAGTCTTTGGATTTGTAAGTCTGAATACTGCGCCTGGAAATTGTTCTGGATTGTATTCCACTTTGGGAAACTTTTTCTGAATAT
>PFRJ01000027.1:0-3342 GCA_002788515.1 Nitrosopumilales archaeon CG_4_9_14_0_2_um_filter_34_16
ACAGGAAAAAATGTGTTGCAGAAATTCTTTCAAAATACGACTGTCTAGTGAAACAGGGACTCACTGCTAAAAGAAATGATGTTATTTTAAAGGTATTGTTGATAGGCGCAGTAGACACACTGATTGTTTCTGCAGACTATCACTCTGATTTGCAATTCAAAAAAATAATAAAAATGCTAGAGATTGCAAAAAATACGTCATCTAAAATTGAATTTGCTATTTCTCCAAAAGTTATCAAAAAACTGGAGATTGATGACTCTGTTTTGGCCATACTTAGATACAGGATAAAATGAAAACTAGAACTAAACAAAGATATCGTACATAAATTAATTTTTAATCTACCTTTGCACACACATGATCATGTCTTTTTTTGACGGCGTACTTACTCCTATGGACATCATTGTGGTAAACAGACAATTTTGTGAACAGTTAGATGAGCCATATGGATTAGATGATCCAGAAAAACTACAAGAGATTGTAAATGAAATTAATAGTTACAACCACCTAGATGATAAGGAAAAAGCAATTCAAAAGGCATGCTGTCTTATGGCAGGTCTGGTTTTTGATCAACCATTCAAAAATGGAAACAAAAGAACATCGGTTGCAATATCATTACTATTAATGAGAATTCATAATTATGATATTAAAGGATACAAACAGGAAGAAAAACAGAAAATATTCTACGAGTTGTTGGAAAATACCATGATGAAGATGGAAGGTGACAAAACAATTAGAACAGATATTGAGAAATTTCTAAGAGAAAATATTACTACAATCTAATTCCAACTGTCTCTGCCCAGAGCCTGATAAAGTTTGGGCGCTTCATTTACTATTTTTGAGACTTCCTCTAGAATTCTTTGGTGTTCTTGAGACATGTTGTATGATGACTGGTACCTATTAAAAAACTTGCATGTGTATAATACGTAAACATGTGTAGTACGATACAGCCTAAATTTTGATTAATCATTTGCTCATTTTACTCACTACAGATTCAAGAGTCAAATCAAATGAGTTATTTTAAGAAGAAAATATCCATCTGAAGATCTTCATGTTTGCAAGTTACTCTCATATCATATAATATTCTGTTAGGAAATTAAAAGAAAGCGAAGAGGAACAATCGATTTCCAAGAGAATTATGGATTGTTTTTGCTCTGATCTCAAACATGTATGATTTACTAATCATTAGAATACTTTATGAGTTCTAATTATATCACCTATCTGCATGGTCATACTATATGCAATCATTGGAGCTGTAACTACTGTTGGCATTATCTTACTTCGATATTATCTTGAAGAGCGTAAAAAGAAGCCTAGAAATGACAAGTTTTGTTATAATTGCAATCTAAACTTTCCAAACAACTACAATGTATGCCCAAAATGTGGAATAAAATTCGGCAATTAAGAAAATGAAATCTAGATTTTTGGTTTTTTGTATTGTTGGTGATCATATCTTCTGTAACTTTATTTTTAACAACAAATGATTTTGATGGTTATTCATACATCCTAATTGATTGTAAAATAAAAGACCTGTTTGGCTATTTCTCAGATTCCACTGAATTGTTAGTAGGTTGTTTTAAATCAAGTCATCCTGCACAATTTCAATAATTTTTACTAGTTAATTTTTGATCGTATTGCTGAAATAAATAATCTCACAAACCCTAACTCTTTAACTCAAAAGTTTTTCATTAAGCCTGTATTTGATAGTGTTATGGGCGATATCAAGCAGGTCATTGTTGTTAGAACTGATCTTGAAATGGGAAAAGGAAAGATTGCTGCACAAGTAGGACATGCTTGTGTTCTAGGAGCAGAACATGTACGAAGATCTCATCCTGAATGGTATGATCAATGGTGGGCAGGGCAAGAAAAAGTAGTCCTCAAAGTTTCTGGCATCAAAGAGTTGCAAGAAGTAAAAAGACATGCAATTGATTTGAATCTTCCATGGTCTGAGGTTTCTGATGCTGGCCATACTCAGCTTGCGCCTGGAACCACAACATGCATTTCAATTGGGCCTGCTCCTGAAAATCTAATTGATAAAATAACTGGAGACCTAAAATTATTATGATTTCTCTAATATGTTGGAATAAGATATAACAAGGCTTTACTGTTTTTTTAAACATGAAGAAGAAAGGTGTTATTGTAACTGTATTTTTTGGATTTATCTTACTTTCTTCAACTGTAATGATTACCCTTCCTGGACTTCTTCCAGCAGATGATTCTTCAGAGGTTACAATTACTGGTACTCCTGCCGATAATTATCCTGATGAGGAACGCCCTAGACGTTGTGGCTCAAGTGATGCGAAATACACTGATTACATACAAGAGTTTTCTATTCAAACTGATTGTACTAATCCTTTAGCTATAGTATCTGATCCTGATGGAAATGTTTGGTTTGCACAATCCAACACCGGTAATTTGGCAAAATTTGATCCTATTACTGAAACATTTACTGAATATGAGAATCCATCATGGCCAGCAGGTTTACAATCTACAATTTGGGGAATTGATTATGCTCCAGATGGTTCACTGTGGTTCACCGATGATACCAATGACTCAGTATGGAAATTCTCAACAATTGATGAAAAATACACTAGAATATCATATCCTTCTGAAGGAAACTCAATGCCTCAAAAATTGAAAATAAGTGGCTCTTTAATTATTGTCAATGATTTTTACGGAAACAAAATCACTTTTCTTGATCCAACTCAGTCTGCTGAGAATGTAGTGTATCTTAGTGTGCCATCCCCTTTAGTTGTGAATAACACCGCTCCATTCACTGCTGACTTTACTGTTGACAAAAATGATGATGTCTGGTACACTAATTGGTTGTCCCAACAAGGCGGCGTGCTGGTAAAGTTTAACCAAAATGAATACTTTGACTCTATTGCAAATTCTGGACAAACACGTCAGTTACACGAATTCATTGATTTTTACCCATTTCCTAAAGAACTACGTACTCCAAATGGTATAGTTGCAAACAACGAATCTATTTGGCTAGCTGATACCACTTCGTCTTCTTTGTTTAATTTTGACACTGTGACTAACCAGTTCACACAATATTTGATATCTGATCCTCTCCCAAGTACTTTTGGCAATCAAACAGGAGTGATAAAATCTCCAATTTCAATGCCTTACTGGCTTGATGTGGATAGTCAAGAACGCATTGTATTCAACACATATGCTGCAAATACTATTTCTGTACTTGATCCAAAATCACAATCTCTTGTAGAATACCATGTCCCATCAAAGAATCCATACTGGACTGATTGTGATCCTGGAACTGGAACGATGATGGACGACTGTGGCATTGCACAAATTTTAGATTTCACAGTTGATGGCGAAAAA
>PFRJ01000027.1:3407-3983 GCA_002788515.1 Nitrosopumilales archaeon CG_4_9_14_0_2_um_filter_34_16
TGAAATTCAATTTAAATCTGGTTTAGTAAATGTGACTCCTGGAAGTTCGCAAGACTTTGAGTTTGTTATTGCATCTCTACAAGATTTAACGGATGTTTCACTAATTTCATCATCTGCTGATTTTCTTAGTGTTGATGTAGATTCACCACAAACGTTTCAATTAGATGCTGATGCACCACGTTTAATTTCTGCAACCATTAGTGCAGACGATAATGCTATGCCTGGTACATACAAAGTTCTACTTGGTGCACAGTTACCTGATGTTGCAGTGAGCAAATATGTTACAGTGACAATAGAGTGATCCCTGACTTAGACTCTCAAATTGGTATTACAATATACAGTACAAAATTTCCAGGCATTGGAGGAAAGATTAGAGTTGAACCTGAAGACTTTGAAGTTACTGAATTACTTTCTGAAAAAACACATAATGCAATAAAGGATCAAGATGGTTATGCAGTCTATAAATTAAAAAAGAAAAAAATTGACACTAACCATGCTCTATCTGGAATTTTTAAAACAAAAGGATTGCGGCTGAAATCTCTGGGACTAAAAGACGCATCTGCAATAACTGAACAG
>PFRJ01000091.1 GCA_002788515.1 Nitrosopumilales archaeon CG_4_9_14_0_2_um_filter_34_16
TTTAGAGACAGTCCAAGAAGAGAAGGTAGTAACTTTAGAGACAGTCCAAGAAGAGAAGGTAGTAACTTTAGAGACAGTCCAAGAAGAGAAGGTGGTAACTTTAGAGACAGTCCAAGAAGAGAAGGTAGTAACTTTAGAGACAGTCCAAGAAGAGAAGGTGGTAACTTTAGAGACAGTCCAAGAAGAGAAGGTGGAGTAAATAAAGAACGAACAGATTCAAACAAGAAGAGAAAGAAGTTTGGAAGAAGATAATCAATCATTTTTTTGGATCAAATCAGAAGGACAAAAAAAACTAGCCACAGAGAACATGGTTCCAGGAAATCAAGTGTATAATGAAAAATTAATTATTAAAAAAGGAGTAGAGTACAGATTATGGGATCCATTTAGAAGTAAATTAGCAGCGTCTATAATGAATGAGTTAGATTATTTCCCTTTTGAAAACAAATCTAAAGTATTGTATTTAGGAGCATCAACTGGAACTACAGTTAGTCATATTTCAGACATTGTAGGTCCAAGTGGAATAGTTTTTGGCGTAGAGCATGCAAGTAGAGTAGCAAGGGATTTTTTAGACAGAGTTGCAACCCATAGATCAAACATTATTCCAATTCTTCAAGATGCTAGGAAACCAAAAGAATATTTTTCTGTGTTTGGAAAAGTAGATATCGTATATGTAGACATTGCACAGCCAGATCAAACACAAATTGCAATAGATAATTGTGACATGTATCTAAAAAAAGAGGGATTTTTCTTTTTAGTGATCAAAACAAGAAGTATTGATGTAACAAAAGCCCCAAGTAGAATTGTCGATGAAGAGATAGAGAAATTAAGAGATAAATTTGAAGTGTTACAATCTATAGATTTACACCCTTATGATAAAGATCATGCAATGGTAATTTCAAAATACAAAGGCTAAGTATTGTTCATTATTTTTTGAACGGGTTTCCAACTTTTACGCACAAAACTGGGCATAATTTGATTTTTTTTATAATATTCAGCAACAAATTTGACAGTTATAGGATCTGATGGATATCCACTACCCAGATCATGTTCTTTTTTTAATTTCATAATGGCCCTATCTCTAGACACTTTGGCTAAAATAGATGCAGCCGAAACTACTACAAATCTACTATCTGCACGATGAAATGATTTTATCTTGTGGTTATCAGACAGTTTAGAGATTTCTTTTCCAAATCTAGTAGGGTTAACATCACACGAATCAACATAGGAAACATCAGGATTTAATTTTGAAACAACTTTTGCCATATATTTCGCCTCTAAACCATTTAGACAATGTTTTCTGACACTGGCATCAATTGATTTTGGAGAAATTTTTGCAATATAGTAATCATCTACAAGCTCAATAATTTTTTTGTAAAGATATTCACGTGATTTAGGAGTGAGCTTTTTTGAATCTTTTACACCTATTGCACTTAATTTTTTTATATTTTTTTTCTCTAATGATATTCCAGCAATAACTAAAGGTCCCAACATAGGACCACGTCCAGCATCATCAATTCCACAAATTTGCACGAGTTTTGTCTTAAAGCACAAGTATTAAACCATTATACGTTTTAAAAAAATAGAAAGACAGTTGGAAATTCCTAATGAAATTTTTCAAGAAATAATTGAAGGTAAAACAAAACTTCTGGTACCAAAAAAATCAATTACAGATAAAGTACCTCCAAAAAAACCAGCGTTTTTTAATCCAAAAGCAAAACTAAATAGAGACTTTTCAATAATTGCATATTCTGCTTTTCTAAATAAATTTGAAGGGCCAAAAATTTTCTTAGAAGGACTAGCAGGGATTGGTGCAAGAGGATTACGTGTTGCAAACGAATTAGAGATTGAAAAAATTATGATAAATGATCTAAATCCATCCGCTCTTAAAATGGCAGAATATTCAGCGAATCTTAACGAACTAAAAAATATCGAATATTCTGAAAAAGAAGTGTGTAGATTTCTTAGCGAATATTCACAAAAAGGAAGACGGGGTTCAATTATAGATATAGATCCCTTTGGTTCACCTGCTGCATTTTTTGACTGTGGTATAAGGGCAACCATGCATGGAGGCATATTATCTACGGCTGCAACTGATCTTCAAGTTCTAAACGGTTTATTTCAAAATGCATGTAAGAGAAAATACGGTGGGGTTCCTGTAAGAACAGAATATGGAAATGAAATTGCCATTAGATTGATTCTTGGTTGTTTAAGAGTAGTGGCTGCAAGATTGGGTGTAGAAATAATCCCCATATTTGTTGAAAGTGAAATGCATTACTACAGAACATATGTCAAAGTGTTAAACAGACCAGATCAACAAGAGAACATAGGATATATCCTACATTGTAAACATTGTGGACATAGAAAGATCGTGTTAGAGCAAGAGCAAGAATGCGAACTGTGTAAATTAAAAATTAGCAGTGCAGGGCCATTATGGATTGGAAAAATTTTCGATAGAGAGTTTATTCAAGATATGTTATTGGAGATTCCTAATTTAGCAGTAGATAAAGTGTGTGAAAAAACACTTTCCAAATGTCTTGCAGAATCAGAAATGCCGGGAACATATTTTACATTAGATGAAATTGCATCAAAAATGAAGGCGTCACCTCCAAAACTAGAAAATGCAATATTAAATTTACAAAAAAATAACTTTCAAGCTAGTGTTACAGCATTTAGCCCAACAGGGTTTAGAACTAATGCCAACATAGATGAAATAATTAAGATTTTTGAAACTATCCAATAAAACCTAAGCATACATAGTATAATTCACTACTTTGTTGTCTGCTTGCTTTGGGTTTTGTAAGATTAATTCTGGCAAATTTTTTCTTTATGTAGTCCTTAAATTCCATTGAATACTCACCATCAAAAACTTTGAAAACGGCATTTCCTTTATGTGCTAAAACTTTGTCCATTATTTTTGTACAATCATAATTCAAAGAAATTTGTTTAGCGTGATCAACTGACCAGTTTCCACTCACTTGTGGAGAAAGATCACATATTACTGCGTTAACTTTACGCCCAAAATAAGACATAATTTCATCAACAACATGCTCATCCTCAATGTTTTCTCGAATTATATGCGCTCCAGGTATTTCTTCAACATATGATAAATCAACACCCATAACTTTTCCTTGATTTCCTGCTAACTTAACAGCCATCTGTGTCCAACCGCCAGGAGCACATCCAAGATCTAAAACATAAAATCCAGGACCAATAAGTCGATATGAACGATTTAGCTCTTTTAATTTGAAAGCAGCTCTACTTCGAAAACCTTGTTCATGAGCTAATCTACGATATTGATCTTTTCTTGCTTCTATTAGTTTCATTTAGATTTCACAGGTTTTTTCAGGTCAGCAATTACCCAATCTTCAATGAATTGACAATTTGTAGGACTAATCTCACCCTCAAGTGAACATTTCTGTTCTACAGGACAAACTAAACACGGAGCATTTTCAATAGATTGCGTACTGATTGGAGTCTTTTTTAAAATTAATTTGTAAGTCCAACGATTATTCTCAAGGAGTTTTTCTCTTGTGATAGTACCCATTCTTTCAAGTTTTAGCGCTAGACGAGAACCAATCTGATTAGTTAGTTTAAGTTTTTTCCATAATTCGCCTTGAAGCATTCCATCAGATTCACGTTCAGCTAAAATATCACATACTTTGTTTGTCAATCTCTCCATGTCTACTTTTTCAATTTGAAAATTTTCAATTTCTTCATCAGAGAGTTGCTCTTCTAGTTCTTCTTCTAGAGTTTTTTCAGCTTCTCTTTTGGCTTCTTCTAATTCTTTTTTTGTTAGTTTCTTTACTTTTACCGGCTTTTCTTCAGCTTTTTTTGCAGTTTTCTTTACCGGCTTTTCTTCAGCTTTTTTTGCAGTTTTCTTTGCTG
>PFRJ01000112.1:0-1190 GCA_002788515.1 Nitrosopumilales archaeon CG_4_9_14_0_2_um_filter_34_16
ATATACATAGTATGTAGGAAAGGGGTTATCAGGATATGGTATTTGCATAAAACTTGGATAAGGATTATTCATGGTAGTGTCATCTATTTTCATATCAACCTCAAGAGGTTCCCAATTAGGATCAGTACTTCCATCATTCCATGCAAAATACAAATCTAATCGCTCATTTGGGGCCAACACAGTTTCTGTACCAATACCCATAGTCATGTTAACTTGAGTGTAAGAAGAATCTAAATCTCTACAAGAGGCTCCATGTGGATCTGCACATCTAGGATCTGCAAAGGCAGTTTCTAACGGAGTGGTTAAACTATCATATAGATTTCTGAGGAAATTTCCATCAGTGTCAGTCACATCAAGTGTTACATCAAAGCGATGTGCACCAATACCGTAATTTGTTCTTGCCAACAATGTCATTTCAGTGTATGTTAATTTATCATCATCAAAATGCATAAAATCATCAATGTATCCTTGGAAAAAATTATTGTTTTCTGCTACATTAGAACCAATGTGATATCTTATATCTGCAACATCAACGTACTGTCCGTTTAGATTAATTGAATTAGAATCAGTTTCTCTAACAACCCCATCCAAACCTGTTACCTGTAAATCACAGGTTTCAGGATTTCCGCCACCATTTCCAGAAAATTTGTATGCTGCAACATGATACCAACTACCATCATCGTAATCAGAAGTGGTTTGGCATTTTATTGCATTACCATCAGCGCTTGTTGAAAATTCAAATGTTACTTTTCCTCCTGCTGACCCTGCACCTCCTGTAAGGTAAATTCTATAAAAGTCACAATTAGGACATGTCTCACCTGAAGCAGTCCAATCCACTAAATACTGATCCGTGCTACCAGTTATTGCGCCATCCGTTTTAAACCACATTGCAGTACTTGAATCATATCTTCCTATGTCATTGTTATTTGAATCAGATGTTAAAAACTCACTTTCAAAACATTGTGTACTTCCGTCAAAATGAAATGATCCTGAATTATGAGGCCCAGAACCTTGAACATAATCAGGATGACCAGTTCCACCATAATTTATGGAAAGTATGGTATTATTAGTAGTGCTATCCTCGTAAGGTTTTCCTTCTCTATCTACATTATTTCCAATATTGTCATTTTCAACAATAATTACTATGCTGTCTCCAGAATCCCACTGATCTTGATTTACAATTTCTTGAA
>PFRJ01000112.1:1292-10807 GCA_002788515.1 Nitrosopumilales archaeon CG_4_9_14_0_2_um_filter_34_16
AAATATTATAATTAGCGCTATTTACAAATGTTGGTGGATTATCATGTAGTTCTCCATAAATTCTCAAATAAGTTGTGCCACTATCATCTGCATCGGGATAAAAACTAAGATATGCGTTATTAATAATTGCGTTACGTTCTAGAGCAACATTCTGATATCTCAAACCAATCATCATATCGTCTGAACCAGCTTTTGCTAGTTCTAGATCACCACCTTCGTTAGTCCAAACCTCTCCGTCAGAATATCTTTCTTCAGCATCATCTGTGCCAGTTACAATATTAATTGAAAATTCTGTGTTTCCACATCCTATCAGATTCAAGTTGGAATCATTCAATGAGTTAAAAGGGTTACCTAAAACACCGTCTTCAAAATGAAATATCTGAGAATAATCCTTACCTATATTTTCATGTACATGCTCGCTTTGTAATTGCATTGCAATATTCCATGCTCCAGAAGGAATACTAATTTGTTGAGAACCATTGTTTGTAAAAAAGTGAGGCGTTTCTAATTCTAATTCAATTCTATCTCCGTTAGAACCGCCTTCAGCTGAGCCGGAATACATTTGGTATGCTGGACCTCCTACAGTATTGGTTGTTTCTTCATGAAAAATTAACACGTCATCTCCAAGCAATTGTTGATCCCCAAGACCACCAGACTCTACCGCAACATCTGCGTTAAGTGAAGATTCAATTGTTTGAAGAGATACACTAAAAGTATCAGTTCTCAAATCATTTAAAATTCCAGCAGTAAAATCAACTCGGTCTCCATTTTGACCTGAAAATGAATAAATCCATTCAAAAATAGCAGTATCACCAGGACTCAAAGAGTCAAAACTTGCAGGCTGTACAGTACCTATTTGACTCAAAACACACACATTGCAAACAGGAAGATCTGTACTCATTGTCGGTTTTAAATTAACGAGTTTACTAGTACCAGTATTGATTATCTCTAAGGAAACAGTTGTTTGAAAAGTGGTAGGCATCACAGCAGGAGTTGCAGTTAATCGTAAAAAAATAGAGGAATCACCAACTGAATTTAGTACGATTTGTTCGGAATTTCCACGATCTGAGATGAGTTGTACTTGATATGATTGAGAGTCAAGTGAAGCAAGATTAAGGCTTTGTCCAATATTTTTTACAACGCCACCAGGTGGAATTGAAATATCTAAATCATATTTTGCAATGGGCCAATTAGAATCAGTAGTGTTTTCAATCCATAGTCGATTAAGATTAACAGGAATTTCTCCAGTGTTTTGTACTGTCATGTTAAATTTGTTATTATCTGCTTGTACTCTAATAACCTGAAATTCTTCTGTGGAGCGTTGAAGATCAGATGTTTGTTTTATTCCGATTGTTTCTGCAAGCTGTGTTACCTGATTCATACTAAATGTAGTATATGTTATTGCAGTAGTTATGACAATTATCATGAAAACACCACCAATGATGGCACTAAGGCCTCTTCGCTTTTTTAAAATATCAAGTCACTTCCTGAGATGTAAAATAATTTCCACGATTTGTTGTGATCGTAAAATCTGTAGGCTCCCCAGCAGTCCAATCAAACTGTCTTTGGAAAGAATAATCATTACTAGGGGCAATGCCGCCATCGGTAATTGAAATACTCAATGTTGCTGTAGAATTTACTATTTTTATTGCAGTAATATTAAGACCAATATATCCAACATTATTCAAGGTAACATTTACGATATTGGGATTGGTTCCAAACCAAATATTTTCAATCATGAGATCTTCATTTAATTTATTCATTTTCTCGTTAAATGAAGATTCAATATTTGCTTGCTGCGTAAACAAATTTGAATTGGACCAACCTACTAACATTACCCCCATTATTGACACAGCAGACATGATGATTGCACTGCTCACTACAGTTGAGAGTGCTCTTCTGTGGTTTGCGGATAATATTTTTGAATGATAATGATTGCACGTGGATTTTTTTGCAGATTTTTTCATGTTATCACTAGCATATGCAGAATAATACTTACACCGTAGGTTGTGCAATGTCTTGAGCATCTATTGGTTCAGAAGCAAGATCTGCCTCAGAATTTGGATTTTCAGACAAGGAATCAGTCTTTGATTTCAATAATTCTTCAGAAAGTTCAGTAGGCTCTGTAGATTCAAGAAAATCTTCAGTTTCTGAAACAGTAGGATCCCCCATCGAACCAATTGTATGTGGAGGACAAGAAACATTGAGACTCTTTGAAAGTAAAAAGAATGTAGGGAATAATTCATGGTAAATCATAGTTAAGATTTTAGGAATGTCATTTTCGTCTTTGTTTAAAATTTCATTTCTTTCCTCAGAATCACCTGAAATTCTAGCAATTCCTTCTATTGCCAATCGTACATTTTTTGGGTTTGATAATGCTGTAAATCCATATTTGAATACAGAGTGATCCTCATTGTTATCTACTTCTTCGATATTTGCCTCTACATCGTATTTATCTAATTTAGTGATTTTAGGATCATTTTTACTCATTGCAATTGAGCTGAGCTCTATATGGGCATTCATTGTGCATAAACTTGCAAAAAATTCATTATTACAATGTGTATGTAATATCTACACACACATAACAGCATTAACTGTATTCAGATGTTAAATAAGCACAGTTGGAACAAAAAAACAGGCTAATTGCATCAACTAATCGCTCTAGAATCAACTCAGATAAAATGAATCTTTCAATGTCCATTTCCAAGATCAAAAAAGATACGCATGCACTATCCAAAATGTATGATTTTAAAAAATACATGGATTCATCAGACATGATGTTTCCTGAAGAAATGGACGAGATGATTCCAAAAGACACCCCCCCCTATTTGGATAACGGGGAACATTATGTAGAAAGAATTGGAAGAGCTTTGAAATTTTTTAAACAATGTGCATTGATTGGTCCGAGTGGAACAGGAAAAACACACATTGTGTATCTTGTTGCAGAGTTAGCAGGATTGCCAATGTGGGAAATTAACTGTGGTTTAGCTACGTCTGTTTTTGATTTGTTTGGAAGATATGTAGGGTTGGGAAAAGAAAATTGGATTGATGGGCTAATTACAGGTTGGTGTAGAAAAGGCGGGATATTGTATCTTGATGAAGCAAACATGATGAAGCAAGACGTTGCAACAAAACTCAACCCATTATTAGACCAGAGAGGTCACATGGTACTAACTGAAAAAGACAGTGAGATAATTCACAGACATAAACATGCATACATGATAATCAGCATGAACCCAGTATCATCAGAATTCGCAGGTACAAAGCCAATCAACGCTGCTATGAGAAGGAGAATGAGTGTTTGGTTGAATTTCGATTACATGAGTATAGGAGATAACATTGATGAAAAAGAAATCAGGATGGTCTCAGAGCGTGGAGGTATTCCGTTAATTGATGCAGAGAGTATTGTGAAGATAGGAGCCAAACTCAGACAAGAATACAAGATGGGGGATTTACCTTATGGTCCATCAATAGGGGATTTAGTTAACTGGGCAAAAATTTGTTCAGATGGAGCATCCGTTGTAGAAGGAGGAGATGAGACATTAGTTCCAATGACCAGCGATGATCCAGAAGTTCAAGATGAAGTAAGACGCATCATCAAAAAAGTTCTAGAAAGCCAGGCTGCATTAAAAAAACAATAGGTGTACATAATTGAAAGATACAGTTCAAGACATAACACAGCAGTTGTTTTTTGATATTTGTGGAAAAAAACCTATGGATATTGATATGTTCTTTTTAGAACAACAGTATTTTCCAAAAATAAATTATGAGCCAAGGATGACAGTGTATTTTCCTATGCCAAGACAAATACAAGGGTTGGATACAATTCAAGGTTGTGTATTTTCAAGTCTAGAAAAATCACAATATACTATATTTTCATTATTTTTTGCATCTGTTTGCCATGCTGCAGGTCATGCAAAAATAACTAATTTTTCAAATTACAAACAATGGATGAAAGACAAAAACAAAAAACGTGCATATGAGACATTTGAATTCATTGAAGACATCAGAGTAAATAAATTGTTGGAAAAAGAATTTCCAGAATATTATTCTGAAATTCAAAAAATTGAAGAGTATTTCAAAAATATCTACGAAAAAAAGACATTAGAAGACATCACCACATCATCAAAAAAAATATTTTCAAACACATTTCTTACAAAAATCAAAACTCAGAGAGAAGTTCTAAAGAAAAAAATTCTAGACATAGATCCTAAAGACAAGAAAAAATTCATAGAAATAGCAGATACAGTATACGAATCATCAAATATTTTATCTGATTATCTATTGCCTTTTGCAGATCACTATTCACATCCAAAGAGAATAGAAAAATGGAATGAAAATATCATAATCAATACAAATGGTGTGTTTTTTAATTTAGTTGAAAGATTCGGAGAAGTATGGTTTGAACAGTTAAAACGTAGGGCAAAAATTAGGAAAAAATACGGTGGAATTGCAGAGGATTTAGAATTTGATAAGATTGACTTTGCACCAGAAAATATTGGTGAATATCTAAGATTAAGAAATGCAACTCACTTGTTTTTGAAAAAAATGTCATCACAGATGAAGATGACTCCAAATGTAATGGATGAGGGGATGCCAGAAGATATGGGATGGTTACAGATGCAAGCTGCTATTCAAGCAGTGGCGGCTCAAAATAATAATATTCAGATTTTTGAACAAGACGATTACAGAAGAATTGAAGAAGAATGGGCAATTGTAGTGGATACAAGTAGTAGTATGAGATTGAAGTTTGATGAGATGAAGAAATTTGCCATTTGCCTAGGGGAGGCTGCAAACGAAGTAAATTCTAAAAATGGGAAATGGGGATTTTTTACTTTTAATAATAATTTTACAATAGTAAAAGATCATTATGAAAATTATGATCAAAGTTCAAAATCAAGAATTGGTGGAATTGAGATAAAGGGATTGTCATTTATCGCAGATGCGGTAAAACTGTGTTCTAGAATTTTGGAAAGAGAGAATATAGAACGAAAATATATTTTTTTGATTACAGACGGACAAGCCTTGGGGACTTATCAAGCAGATAAAAAAATGGAAGAGGCAATAGAGGCAGCAAGAAAAAGAGGAATCAGTGTTGTTGCAATTGGAATACCAACTGGAGTTACAAAGATTTTTTCTATGTGCATGCCTTATGAAGGATTGAGAAAAACAATTGCCAAATTCCTTAATGCATATACACTTCTTGCAGGAGATGATTTGTAAAAAGTGTATGAATCAAGCACTCATGCTTAAAAAGTTAATTGTGACAACTGATTTAGGCATGGACCTTGATACATACTAAAAAGTGTATTAAATAATAAAAACAAAAATTAAAAATTCCAACAATGGAACATTAAATACTAGTTTTTATAATAACTAATATCGTATTACATAATAAAATGAAAACCAAACTAAGCAAAAAACGTGCAATCAGTACAGTACTCACAACTGTCATCATATTGGTGTCATCAGTTGTACTTGGTTCTGGTGTTGTACTGTATGGAACATCATTGTTTCAAGGCGGTACACAAACTGAAAACATTTCAGTTACAGGAACTAAGGTATGGGTAGATAGTACTGATCCATTTACACCACCTACAGGTATAGGTTGGGGCGCAGCTGGTATTAGAAATACAGGCGACAAAGTAGTTGCTGTAAATCAAATAACAGTAAGAGGACAAGACATTCCATTTTCTCAATGGTTTGCAGATACAACAGTATCCTCAACGGTTTTCCAGCAAGCATTGAATCATACAGGTTGGGACAGTCAAGGAGTCAACGTAAGAATGATTGACAATTGTGCACTAGACGATAATTATGTTGCAATCGATCCCGACAGTTCTGGTCCAATCGATGAATGTATTGCAGCAGATGCAGCAACAGGTCCAATATCACTGAATCCAGGTTCGACTGCAATCATCTACTTCAAGTTAAACAACAATACAATAACATCACTTGATTCAGGTGTAGCCACTACAGTCAGTATATTTGCAGGAAAAGCAGGCGGCCCACAAAGCGTAACTGTGATTGGAAAATAATCCTTCGAGTAAGCCAATTTTTTTAACTTACTCAAACAATATTTTATAATACATGATGATAATCATGATTAGTTTGTGTGTATTGTAATATTTCATACTGTTCAATATAACTAAAAAATCAAGATTAATCATGTAAGCAAATGGGTAAAAAAGAAGAACCGGGATTAGAGACATTTCTCAAAAGTGAA
Source organism: Nitrosopumilales archaeon CG_4_9_14_0_2_um_filter_34_16 (assembly GCA_002788515.1). Lineage (GTDB taxonomy): Archaea > Thermoproteota > Nitrososphaeria > Nitrososphaerales > Nitrosopumilaceae > Nitrosopumilus. Next base: position 7,519 of record PFRJ01000112.1, read on the forward strand.
TTCCTAAGTGAATTAAATTCTGAAACTCCAAAAGGTTCAAAAATATTAGAAAAATATCCATTAAAGGCACCATTCAGCTATGCAAACATCATACAAGACCAAGATACAGGAAGTATATCATATCAAGTTGATGAAATTAAATTAAATCAGGCAGAACAAATTGTATATAATCAGCTTTATCGATTAATAGAGGAAAATCTTGATTCGCCAGAAAATATTGAGAAAGATTTTGGATTCATGTCATTTGTAAACAAAATCCTTAAAGAAAATAAAAAATTATTTGAAGAGCAACCTCTAGCAAGTATTGAAAAGGTCAAATATTATCTTGAAAGAGATATTGATGGATTCGGCAATATTGATCCAATAATGAATGATCCAAACATAGAAGACGTGAGTTGCAGTGGAATTCTCACACCGGTTTATGTATGGCATAGAAAATATGACAGTATTCCATGCAATGTTACCTTTGAAGATGAAAAATTAAATTCATTTGTGTCACGAATTGTGTTTAGAGCAGGAAAACACATCAGTTCAGCACACCCAATTTCAGATTTAGCCTTACAGGGTAATCACAGAATTTCAGTTCTATATCAAAAAGAAGTGACACCAAAAGGAACAAGTTTTACTATTAGAAAATTCAAACAAGATCCATATTCAGTCATAGATTTAATTTCATTTGGTACGATTAGTGTAGATATTGCAGCATATCTTTGGATGTTGATGGAGGAAAAAATGTCAATTATGGTAATTGGTTCAACAGGTAGTGGAAAAACAACTATTCTAAATGCAATTACTGGGTTAGTTAATCCAGATTACAAAATATTTTCAGTTGAAGATGTGGCAGAAATAAACATCAAACATGAAAACTGGTTTAGTTTAGTGTCCAGAGTAGGATTTGGAAATGACGGAGAAGGAGAAATAGGACTGTATGATTTAATAAAATCAGGAGTCAGACACAGACCTGATTATATTGTTGTAGGTGAAATTAGAGGATCAGAAGCTTATGTAATGTTTCAAGCAATGGCTACAGGGCACGGAGGATTATGTACGATGCACGCAGACAGTTTAGAATCTGCCAGTAAAAGATTGCAACAAAAACCAATGGATATCCCTGCATCATATATGGCGTTGATGAATTGTGCCATCATTATTCGAAGAGTAAAAGGTCAGGATGGAAAAAGTACTAGAAAAGCAATATCAGTTCAAGAGGTAAAAACTTCAGATTCATATCATAGTGCTTTCAAATGGGATCCAAGATCAGATTATTTTAATTCGGAATTAGAAAACAGCGAGATGTTAAGACGGATTTCTAGTCAGACGGGTAGAAGTATGGATGAAATTTTAGAAGAGTTTGAAAAGAGAAAAAATGTTTTGCAATGGTTAGTTCAAAGAGGAGTTAGATCATATGATAAAGTTGCAGAGATTGTAGGAAAATATTATAGAGATCCTGAGACATTAATGAAGAAAATAGAATATGGTGTGTAATTGTGTCATTTTTAAAAAAACACGAGAAGAAAGATGAGACAAAGAAATTAAATAAAAAGATCAATACAGAATTGCCATTTTTTATTACAATAGTAACATTGTTGGCAATCAGTGGATTTGGGCCATACATAATTTTTTTAAAAATAAAAGATTTGGAATTATTACCAAATGTGAGATTAGAATCAATAAAAATTTTAAAAAGAATCGATATTTTAGGAAAAGATCCGCTAGTAGTAATGTCAGAAACTAATGAAAAAGGTTCAAGTTTTGGAGAATTTCTTAATGGATGGGTATCATCCATACAAAGTGGTGGAGATGTAGTAAACTATCTCACATCAAAAATGAATTCAGCATTTGAGATATATGAATCTCAACAAGAAGAACTAGCAAAAAAAGTAGAGACAATAATTGAGACATACATGACTATGCAGATAGTTGTTTTGGCAGTGTACATCATAGTTACTGCCACATCTACAGGTGGTGTTGGAACTATACCAGGTCCAAACGACATAGATCCACTATACATGGTAATTGTTATGCCCCCAGTAGTATCGTTATTATTTTTAGTCATAGCTCATAAATTAAACAAATCCAAAATAAAAGAATTAGATTGGAAGAAAATTTTCATGTTTGGAATTCCTGGAATATTAGCTGCAATCGCACTAAACGTATTAAACATATTACCCGATTTTAATTTGTATATTTTAGGAATAGCATTAATTGTGTCAACAATTTGGCCAGCATTAAATTTCAGAAACAAGTACAAGTTTTCATTAGATGCACAATCTGGCACATCACAAATAATGAGAGATGTTGCAGAAGCAAGAAAAGCTGGATTAAATCCAGAAAAATGTGTTGTTGGAGCAACAAAACGAAAGGATTATGGATTATTCAATAGAATAGCAAACGGCATTGCAAATAAATTAGAATGGGGAATGACATTGGACGATATCTTCGAGTTTATCAAAAAAGAAGTGAATGATTTTCAGATTTTAATTAATTATAAAGTATTATTTGAAATAATTTCATCTGGAGGAGGAAATGTAAATACTCTTAGTACATTGGCAAGAGTTTCAGAAAAAATGCACACCATTGAAAAAACAAAAAGAGAAAAGCTGAAACCATATGTCATGGTAGGATTCATGTTAATTGCAATTACAGGATTTACTACATTATTAGTAATAGAATCATTGACAAGTTTGAGTGCGCAGCTTGAAGAGGATGATACAAAAAGAGCGACATTAGAAGCAGATGCAAAATATAGATTTGAGCTACTAGGCATAGCAATACTAGTTCAGTCGTGGATTGCAGGATTATTTTTAGGTAAAATTACAACTGGAACATATTCAGGAGGATTCATGTATTCTATGTTTTTGGTAGTAGTTGCAATTGGAGCCGTAGTGATCATTCAAATGAAGATTTTCAGTGTAGCATCGATTTTTGGATGACTGTATGTATTGTAATGTTTCATACTGTTCAATATAACAAAAAATCATCAAACAGATTACAAGTTGAAGGCATATTTTCTCTTATTCAGTATCATGTTAAGTGTATTTGTTATACCAGTACAGGCTCAAGTTACGTCAGAATTTGGATATCAACTGCATCCTGAAAAATTACTTGAAAATACAGAAGGGACATTACAGATTTTTGTCATATCTAACGAGATGATGGTGCCAAAAGAAATTAAAAATCTAAGAGTGATAAGTTCAGACAATTCAATAATTCAAATTTTAGAAGTACTTGATGGAAATGAAAAATTTGTAAAGAATATTCTAATTAAAGCAAAAAAACCAGGAATAAC
>PFRJ01000112.1:10815-16163 GCA_002788515.1 Nitrosopumilales archaeon CG_4_9_14_0_2_um_filter_34_16
CATTAGCTGCACCAGGTTTTTCTTCAAAAGAGATCACTCTAGAAGTATTCAACAACAATAATCATCCAACACAATTGTTAATGAAAACAACACCTGAAAAATTTCCAATTGATGGACCAAGACATGGATACATTGCATTAGAATTAGCAACAACAGGGGGATTACCAACACTTGCATCAAATGATGTTACCATACATTTGGATACACCTAACAAAGATGTAATTAAATTAAAAAACTCAGAAGTTACAATTCCAATTGGAGACTATTATGTAATTTCAGAATTTGAAATAATAGGAACCGGAAATGCAATAATATTTGCAGAGACAGAAGGCATGAAAAAAATAAGCAGTATAGTAAACATACTTGAAGCATCAGGCCCGCTTAAGTTGGAATTGTCTATTTTCCCAGAAAATTTTATCAGTTTTAGTCCAAATACGGGATTTGCGATCATACAGTTGGTAGACATTGAAGGAAAGCCAGTTCCAGCAGAAGAAGACATTAATTTTAAATTAAAAGTTGAAAACCCAGATGTCTCAATCAATACTAGTCATGATTTTGAAGAAGTAATTTTTGACAAAACTCAATTAACAATTAAAAAAGGAAGTTATTCAACATTCACAAAATTCACACCAAGACCAAACATTGGTGAATTCACAGACAAATTTGAGCAAACATACAACATGTATATCTCAGCTAATAACATCTTAACAGAAGGTAATTCATTCAACATAATTCATGATGAGATAGGGGCATTAGAGGGAAAGGGGCCATCCATTACCAAGGTTTTACCATTTCTCACTACAGGAAATAAAGAGATTATAGCTGTAACATATTATGAAACAGAGATAGAAGTATCAAGACAAGTTGGAGGAAGCACGCAAGGGGTTACAAATAGAGAACTTGCTACTGTAACAGTTCCCATTCAAGCAAAAGAAGATCATGAAATAAATTTTTCATCATCTGAATCAGACACAGTAGAACCAATTAATCCCATAATGAAGAAAGGTCAGAATGCAGTAATTGTTTTTGGTGACACAGGAACTGTTTCATCAGATGAATCTGCAACTTTTTACATTACAGATAATGAAGGAGTTAAAACGACCACAGGTAATGCAATTGGTCCAATTAAAGATGAAATTTCACTAGTGGTTGAACCATTACTGCCAATGATTTTAGCGCAAAATCAGTTTCCAGGGTTAGCATATCTAGATGAATCTACTAGTACTGGTGAAGAAAATGTCGCTACAACTGAAGGTGAAGAAACAGAAGAAGATCCAAGATTAGGAGTAACTTATTTTATTGAAGATGGGATACTTACTTTTTCAGCAAATGATTCTGTAGATGTAAATTCCTTGATCATTAAAAGAAATCAACCATACGCATTAATGGATATGAAATCAAATGAGATTGGGACAACTACATTGTCATACCAGATGGGAGGATTTGATGGGTCTACCAGCATTACTAGCCATACAACCGATCCGTCTGAAATTTATCTTGCATTTCCAAAAAATATTTTGGCAAATGCTAATACTTTAGCAACAATCCAACTGCTAGATTCAGCTGGAAATCCAGTTTATGCAAAAAAAGACATTCAAATAAAATTAGTTTCTAATGATGAAGAGGTTTTAAAAATTCCCCACGAATTAATGATAAAAAGCGGGGAATATTTTGCAACATTTGAATTAGAAACCACAAATGAAGGTAAAATTGAGCTTGCGTTACTTTCTGAAGATTTTGCATTATCAAAATATGAAATCAATGTGGTAGACATAAGCCCCATACTTTCACTAGACCTTTTAGGTACAATGAATTGGAATGAAAGAATTGAAGCAAAATTGTCAGTAAAAATACCCGAAATTCAAACATCATTATCAGGATTTCAAGTTGAGTGGATTACTGAAGGTGGAGAAGTAAAATCCATAGAAGAAGTGACCAATAGTGAAGGCATAGCAACGCTAAATATTGTTGCAAATGACAAAGATACTGTTTCAATAACTGCCAAAGTATCAGGAAACGGACTTAGTTCATCAACATTAACTAAAACTGCCACTATACTAAACATTCCAGTTGTAGAAGAAGTAATTGTAGAGGAATCAACTGGATTTGAACTAGAAATGACGACTTTAATGTTGATCATAATTCCTGTTGCAATAGGAGGGACACTATTTTTCTTAAAGCGTATGGATAAATTAGATTTAATTACAGATAGAATTCCAATCGGAGATAAATTTGAAGAGATAAAAGAAAGAATTTCCGACATACGAAATCGTTAATTACATTAATGATAAAATGATCAAGATGAATGTAATTATTCAAACAAAATTGAAATGTTAATTATGATAGATGTAGCATGATTGAATCATTAACAAACTATCACATTGTCGGTATTGGGCTAGGATTAATCATGTTAATCCTAGGATCAATAATTGATGTATGGAAAAGAGAGATTCATGATTATTATTGGATTGGTTTTGGAATAGTTGGGTTCTTACTGGTATTTCTAAGTTCAGAAATAATTTCAAATCTACTGATGATGGGATTTGCATTAATTATTGCGCCATTTGTGATCTTGATATGGAGAATTGGTTTGTTTGGTGGGGCAGATGCATTTGCTCTAATAGCATTAGCAGTAATTGCCCCAATGGCAACATTCACTGAAAACCCAGTAACACCATTTACTACTCTGTCCAATGCAGCAATATTGTTTGTCATTCCATTTTTGATCAACATCACTAGGAATGTGATATCCCAGAGCAAAGGAGAGAATATTTTTGAAGGGTTTGATGAGAGTACAGTTAAAAAAATTGTTGCAGCATTCATGGGATATAGATCTAAAAACCCAAAATTCGGATTTGCGATAGAAAAAACAGAGAACGGTAAAAAGAAGATAGATTTAACAATACACCATGCAGAAAATCAAGAATTTTGCACCACCCCAAACACATGGATTACACCAGGAATCCCATATCTCATATTGATAACAGGGGGATTTGTGATCCAGTTGTTCTTTGGAGATATCATACTGACCAAATTTCTAGGCACGTAATTTCAAACACAAGTTAGATCTGTAACATGCAATAACATACACCCGCTTATGTCATAATTCAATAGAACAAATTCAATGACAATAACTGAAACAGTTGAAGAAGGAATGTTTCAAACAGAGAATCCTATTCACGAACTCAATCGTATGCTTGTAAGATATGATTTGACTCCAAATCAGGCCAAAGTGTATTTATTTTTGAGTAAAATTGGGGTAAAGACAGCTTCAGAAATATCAAAGGCATTAAAAATCCCAAGAACTGAAACGTATCATTTGTTGTCAACATTGCAACAAAAAGGAATAATTTTTTCAGTATTTGGTAAACCCACAAAATTCAATGCCGTAGGATTGGAAGAATCACTTGAGATTCTAATCAATAATGAGAAAAATAGAATTAACGAGTTAGAGTTAGGGAAAAGCAGCCTAATCAAATTGTGGAACATCATACCAAAATACGGAGAAAATGAAGATGAATCACAAGATAATAAATTCCAATCACTGCAAGGAAGAAATTCAATACTAGTAAAATTAGAACAGATGATAAAAGAATCAAAAGAGAACATCTTAGTTTTAGGAACAGAAGCAGATTTTAAGAGATTTTATTTCACTGAATTTACAAAATTACTAAACAATACAAAATCCGAACTCAGAATTTTAACTGATCATTCAAGTGACAAACAACATATTTTTGAAAGCATTCTGCCTAAAAAAGTCAAAAAAATTGAAGACAAAAATAGAGAAGATTTTTGTTTCATTATCAAAGATGACAGCGAGGTAATTTTCTTCATCAGTGATAACAAAGTAAAGGAGATGTTAGCAGTGTGGACTGATTCTAAAGCATTTGTAACAACATTAAGATCATTGTTTAGTTTGATGTGGAAAAAATCACACCATGTTAATGAAACAGACGCTGAATCTTTGTTAGGATCCGAAATCACATACGAGCATAGACTAAGAGAAATAGAACAAGAAAAGAGAATTTTAAACTATCTTCAAGAACATTTTCAAGTACTAGAAAACACGAGGGGTAGAAATTGAGTAAAACCGACAAGGTAAAAAGCAAACAAGAAGAAGAGATGAAGCATTTGGAAATTTTAATCATCGATGATAACGAGCAAATTACAAAGATGTTGACAACATTTCTAGAATTAAAAGAGCATAAATGCACAGTGGCTAACGATGGCAAAGATGGTTTGGCTTTAGTTAAAGAAAATAGGTATGATGTGGTGTTGTTAGATTTAGCCATGCCAGAGTTTGATGGTTATTCAGTAATCAAAGATCTTGAAGAAAATGACATGTTAAAAAATCATAAAATCATTGTGTTTACAGCATCAACAATTACTCAAGAAGAATTAGATGATCTTGTAAAAAGAGGTGTGACATCATATATTCTAAAACCAATTGACATAGACGTCTTACTGGCAAAGCTTGTTGATACTGCAAACTTGTAATAGTGCAACCAAATGCTTCCAATCAAACACACATTATTTTTGGTATCAGGAGTATCAAGTTTCATCATATTTTACATGGGGATAGTAAATTTCCTGACATCTGTAGAACAATCGACTGGGATGATTTTGTTGATATTTTCAGTTTTCGTAGCCACAGGTACATTGTTGGGAACGGTTTACATTTCAAAGAGCATTACAAAGCCCATAGAAAAACTCGCTCAAAGCATGACAGAATTTTCAAAGACAAATAAAATGTCAAATAAAAATCAAATTAAAACTAATGTTAAAGAGATTTTTGAATTAAATGAAAATTTTGAAAGTATGGGAGAAAAAGTAGAAAAGACAATAGAGGTGCAAAATGAATATGTTCAAAAATTAAAAGATATCGATAGAAAAAAACTAGAATTCTCATCCATGGTATCTCATGAGTTAAAAACTCCGTTAGTTCCAATTTTAGGATATGTTCAGATGTTACAAAAAGATAATTTTTTAGGAGAATTAAATGAAAAACAACTAGATGCAGTAAATGAAATTTATACATCAACAATAAAACTACAAAGACTGGTAGGAGACATCCTTACGACACAAAAATTAGATTTGGGAAAATTAGATTTCAATGAAGAAGAAATCAATGTTTCAGAATTAATAAACAATGTAATTAAGGAATTCAAACCAAGTGCAGATGTAAAGAAGATTCTTTTAACACATGAGTATAAAGGTAACACAAACATCATCACAGACAAGGATAGAATTAATCAAGTTTTTTCAAATTTAATTAAAAATGCCATTGATTTTGTCCCCGAAAATACAGGAAAAATAACAATCGGAGTAAAAGAAGACCCAGTAAACAT
>PFRJ01000048.1 GCA_002788515.1 Nitrosopumilales archaeon CG_4_9_14_0_2_um_filter_34_16
TTTCAGTATGGCTTTAACTCCTGCATTGATCATTACAGGTATTGCAATTGCATTATTGGTAGTTTATGGGATTGATGTTATTGTTGGATATGATTCTGATAGTGGAGAGGGATTCATTCCATTTGATCATAAAATAAGGGGTATGGGACTGGGACTCCCAGCTTTGATATTGCCAATTATTGCATATTTCATATCAAGAAAAGAAGCATCCAAAAGTCTTGGAATTATGATAATTATTGCAGGTATTTTGATTATAATGGGTGGCGCAGTAGTAATTGGAAATGCAGATCCTTCGGAGACAGAAGATGTTGGACGAAGCGTTCTCTCCGAAACAATTCCATTAATTATCACAGGGCTTGTCCAAATTGGATTAGGCATACTTAAAATTAAAAAATCCTAAGCGACTATTATGCCCACTTGTGCAAAATGTGAAAATGATGTAAAAAAAGTATATGATTGTGATCATACTAATTTTGAAGAATATTGTGTAGAGTGCTATACAGAATTACACTACTATTTGACAGAAAGTGACAAATCATGTTGACGGATAAAGATATTGCTATCTACGCTCTAGGAAAAACCGAGGGTGTTCATTCTATTGCTGAAACTCTCGGAAAAGGATTGGATGATGAAAAATATATCGAGTCTTGGAACAAAACTATGAAATTATTGGGTATTGAAATGCCATTAAAAGAACTAGAGAAAATTTACAATGAATTTGCAAAAAAAATGGAAGATCTTATGACTTCTGAAAATATAAAACCTGAAACCCAACCTACAGAATAGATGAAAGCAATAATTTTAGCAGGAGGTAGAGGTAAAAGATTAAAACCAATTACAGATTATGTCCCAAAACCTCTTGTACCGATAAAAAATATTCCAATTATTGAATGGCAAATAAAATATCTCAAAAAATTTGGAATAGAAGAAGTGATCATTTGTACGGGATACAAGCAAGATATGATTAAAAACTATCTAAACCTGAAAAAAATAAACATGAAAATTACATTTTCAGTTGAAGAATCTCCATTAGGTACAGGTGGCGCAATCAAAAAAGCTGGAAAAAGGATCAATGACAAATCTTTTTTTGTTATCAATGGCGACATCATAACAAATATTGATTTAAAAAAACTATCTAAAAAACAAAACTCTATTGCATCTATTGAATTGCAAACAAAATTTGGGATTTTAGAAACAAAGGATGATAAAATTATAAAATTCAAGGAAAAAAAAGAGATTTCAGGGGTGTGGATGAACGCCGGAATTTATCATTTAGAAAAAAATATTCTCAAAGATTTGCCGCTAAAAGGAGATATTGAAAAAACAGTTTTTCCAGATTACGCTAAAAAAGGAAACCTCCATATTGAAAAATTTAAAAATGTAAAATGGTATTCAATAGATTCATTCAAAGATATTGAAGAATGCTCTTTGGAAATTGAGAAAGTAATAAAATAAAATTAGAGTTTTATGCACCAGTTCTATGCAATGTAACCATACAGTATGCAATTTCTTCAACAAATCGTTCATCATTGCTTATAGATGCATATTTTGTTGCATCGTTCCAAAACGATGATTTTTCATCGATTTTTTCTGAGAATATTTGTTCGCTCAATAATTCTAGTTTTGCTTTGATCTGATAATCCTCAGCCTCAATCAAAATTCACCTATTGCTAAAACAGATACACTAGAATATCCAAAAGACATACTATTTTCATGCGTATTGCATGTAGTTTGGGGTCATTATTATCCATAGAAGATGTGATAAAATGTTCAGAAATCATCTCAAACACCAATACCGACACAATTTGGGTTCCTGAAACCTGGGGGATGGAAAATTTTTCAATATTAGGCGCAATATCATCTAAAACAAATAATCAAAAAATAGGCTCATCAATAATCAACATCTACTCTAGGAGTCCCTCAACAATTGCAATGGGGGCAGCGACTGTGGACACGTTATCTCATGGAAGATTAGTTTTAGGACTTGGTACCAGTAGTCTACCCATAGTAGAATCATTTCATGGCAACAAATTTGAAAAACCATTACAAAGAATGAAAGAATACGTAGACATCATCAGACTGACATTATCTGGAGAGCAAGTAAATTACGATGGAAAAATTTTCAAATTAAATAATTTTACATTGTTAATTAAACCTCAAAGAAAAGAAATACCAATCTACATTGCGGCAATTAACAAAAAAATGGTTGACTTGGCGTGGGAAATTGGAAATGGTGTAATATTTTACCTTAGACCTTTAAATGAAATGAAACAAACAATATCAAAAATGCAATTAAAGAAAAAAATAGATGTGACATGTCAATTAATTACATGTGTTTCTGAAAATTCTGAAGAAGCAATTTTGCGGGCAAAAAAAACCATTGCGTTTTATGTCTCGGTTGGAGATATTTACCGTAAATTTTTGTCAGATAATGGATTTCAAGAAGAGACTGTCGGTATTTATGATGAATTTAAAAAATCAGGATTTAAATCAAATCATGAATTAGTTACAGATACAATGTTACAGTCACTTTCAATATCAGGAACACCTGAGGAATGTAAAAAACAATTAAAAAAATTTATTGCTTCAGGGATCGATCAACCTATTTTACAATTTAATCCAATTGGAACTACGATGGATTCATTTAAGTTATTCAAAAAAACATTTTTGGATGAATGATATGAATAAAGTTGGAATTGTAGGATATGGCATTACACCTTTTACAAAAGATGATAAAAAAATTGAATCAATTCTAATAGATTCTGTAAAAGAATTATTCAAAAACAATTCAGACATAAATCGTAATGATGTGGACGCAGTTTTAGTGTCTACCAATAACAATTCCAAATACCTATCCCCAATCTTGTCTGAAATGATAGGCATTCAGCCAAAAATAGCACATTCTATTGAAAATCTATGTAATTCAGGTACAAATTCTATTGTTTCTGCATATTCATACATTGCATCAGGTCTTGCAGACATGGTTTTAGTATCAGGGGCTGAAAGATATGATAGTCCAGGCAGTGTGTTAGAGTGGGATGTTTCCCGTGGAGAATACAAACATCCAATTTTTTGGTCCTCAATATTTACAAAATCCTATAAAAGAAAATACAATATTTCAGAGGAACGTCTATCAATGGTATCAGTAAAAAATCATAAACAAGCCAAGGAAAATCCAAATGCATTATCAAATAGAGTATTTACAATTGGTGATGTGATTAATTCAAAACAACTAACAGACGATCTGAGATTATTAGATTGTTCTCGACCTTGTACTGGAAGTGCATCAATAATTTTAGGAACTGAAGAAAAAGTAAAAAAACTCTCTAAAGAACCAATTTGGATAACAGGTATTGGCCAAAAAACAACTTCAGCTGGATTTACAAAAAATATTTCGTTTACATCTATGGATTCTACTAAACAAGCTGTTGATACAGCATTGAAAATGTCAAAGAAAACCATTACAAACATCGATGTTGTAGAATTACACGATGCATTTTCTGTTTGTGAACCCTTAGCATTAGAATCTCTAGGATTTTCTGAAGATGGAACTGGAGTTGATTTGGTTAAAGAATTATACGATACAAATAATTTTAAAATAAACCCTAGAGGAGGATTAATTGGATGTGGACATCCACTAGGTGCAACAGGAATCGCTCAAACCATAGAAATCACACAGCAACTTCAATCAAATGCAAATAAAAGACAAGTGGATAATGCCAAGGTAGGATTAATTCACAACATGTCTGCAGCAGCAACGTCTTCCACTGTATTGATTTTAGAGAAATGAGTTTTGAAACTAAATTAAATGATGGAATTTTCTGCATCCCCAAATGTGACGACTGTAAAAAGATAGTATGGCCCCCGGCAGATCTTTGCAATCATTGTTTTGGAAACGTATCTCTAAAAGAAGGGGAATTTGAGGGCAAAATCATTGAATTTTCTAGTAAAGAAAATCTATATTTTTGCTTAGTCGAATTTGAAAAAACTTTCAGAATAATTGCAACTATTTTAAAAACTCCTGATGTTGGACAATCTGTAAAAATATCCAAATGTGGAATAATTGGAGGAGATTATTTTTTTGAGGTTAACTGAATTCAGTATAGATGTATGGTGTTTCTATTGTTTGATCAAACGTCCAAATTGTAGGTAATGATACAGTATCAATAACTTTCAGGTTATGTTTTTCAATTAAAGAACTCCACCCGCCATTTTCTAGATTTCCAGACAATTGTCGTTTTGTATGAGTGCCTGCAAAGACAATACATGTGCTATTTTTTAGATCTGAAATAGAATTGATTTTTTCTATAATGCTAGTTGCCAAAACATCTCCACCCATTTGAGGAAGGCCACCGATGAAAAAAACTGGTTTGTTTAATTTTAGTTGAGAATAATCAAACTCTAAAGCATCTGCACATGTTGGATTAAAATTTTGATTTGTATGTTTACAAATAGTATTTTGTAATCCTATTAACACATCATCAATTTCGATGCTATGGGTTGTTTGTCCTAGAATAGTACCACAAAAAGATATTCGCCCATCTCCTGAACCAATATCTACCAATTCAGTGTAGCCTAATTCTTTGGAAATACTAGTCAATACAAATGCAGACATTATCCATGTTGGATAAAATGGCTGACAACTGGAACCGTGTTTAATACTGTTTAACCAATATTCGTTAATGTCTCCTTCATATACCATACAAAGTGTTCCATCAATATTTTCTTCGTAATGATTAATGTAAATTGGATTTTTGAGCGCAAAGTTATGAAGTTGATTCAATTGCAAGGAAGTTAATTGAAATTTTTCTGAAACAGATGATGGAATTACTTCTTGAATATGTGCATGTCCAGAATAGTTTTTAGCAAAACTCTGCTTTACATGAACAAGATTCTTTACAAATTCATCCAACATGATTTTTTAGTATGTTTGGGTCTGATAAACTCATTGAATATTTTCATTGTTTTTTGATGTCAAAAAAGTGATTTCTCGTTCTATTTTTTAATTTGATCAATTACGAAGATCTGTAATAGTACTATTTTTTTAATTTCATCTTCGGAGGGATCCATCACCATTCCAAATTCTAAATGTTTTAACGCATTTAGATAAAAGTCCCTTTGTCCTAGGAGTTTTTTATAATTGTGTCAGATTCAGACATTAACATCAATCGTATTTTTTAAGATTTTAAAAGGTTAATATGATTATGGTGCTTGTGTAATGTTTTGTTGAGTTATTGTATAATTACCTAAGTTACTAAATAAGATTAGATGACAGTATGGTGTTGAGATCAAAATTCACTTTACTAACTGTTACAAAACAAAAAAATGATGGGAAATTAATGACTAAAAATCAAAAAGTGGCAAGAACACGTAGACAACGAGGTTATCAGTGGGAGGATACTATTGTTAAACGATTTAACAGTGTAGAGAACTGGAAAGCATTCAGACTTGGATCTCCTAGTATCGCATTGCCTGATGTTTTAGCTGTAAATACAGATGTCAGCACAATATTTACCATTGAAGCAAAATCTGGAACTAGTACATCTCTCCCAGTTCCTGCAGATCAGATTGAACGATGTTTATCATGGATCAAAACATTTGATATCTACAAAAAAAGAAACGTCATACTGGCGTTCAAATTCCTCTCAAAGAAGAGAATAGGGGTGGGAGAATACGAAAATAGGGAATTACGAGAATTTTTCAAAATATGGGATGAATCAAGGGAAATCACAGATTGTGTGTGTACTTATGAAGGTAAATTCTTTGCTAAAGTGAACGGAGACAGAAAAGAGATATTCTTAAAAGAATGTGTAATGCCGTTTAAAACAAAACAACGAACTAGTGCCTGATTTACAAATTTTGCAAATCATTTTTTAAGGATGAATACTCACCAATTGTGATGTCTGATGACAAAACGAGGATACAAACAATTGATAGCGACACTAAATCACTGTTAGAAACGGTTTCAGATGCAGAAGTGAGTTCAAGAATCAGCTTTGAAGAATTTACTGATGAACGAGTACTAATCAGTCATGATGCATTTGGGAAAAAACAGATGAAAATCAAGGTTTTGGAAGTATCTGATGAAAACCCAGTGCTAAAATGGAAATTCGGAGATCGTGTAAAGGTTACAAAAATTTTGGTAACCATCAAACACCTTACAACACAGCAAGTTGAAGAAGCTGAATTTGACATTGAGTCTGTAGAAAGAGAACTAGCTGAAAAAAGACACTATACTTCAACGAACAGATGGATCCCAGTAGAAGATATCAAAAATGGCTATGTGGTAGGTTCGAAACACACTAGATTGATTAGTGACGCTTCAGCATTAGATTACATTGTATTTTGATTACAATTACATGTAAGTCACTATTTTACCCTGAAAAACATTATAAACAAAAGAAATTGAAAAATCAGTATGAGTTTGAAAGAATTTGACGTAAATGGTACTGATTACAAAATAGTATTAACTGAACAAGTGATCAGTCATGTAAATAACCTCAAAGATCTTTACAATGCGGCATATGAGGATCCTGAAAGTTTTGAAGACGTCAGTGCGGAAATTTCAAGTACTATAAACGAAATTGCAAGTACTATTGAACCACCAGCTGAAGATAGTGATTTAGATGGAATCATACAAGAAATCATCAAAGCAGTCGATAATAAAGCAGAAGAAATTAAAAAAGAATTAGAAGGAAAGCCGGAAAAAAAATCAAAGTCAAAGAAATAATCTGTTTTTGACCTTAAACTCATAAAAAATTGGTGGATAAATTATATTCTTAATGAAATAATCAAAATTATGTCAAAAAGCTGTGAATGTGGCATTTGTGGTCACCATAATGAATCTGAATGCATTGAAAAAGAATGCAAGTGTTGTTTAAATTTTCACGAAAGATCAGGGCCTAAAAAAAATAATCATTAAGTCATTTATCTTCTTTATAGCAACTACATTTTTTGGAAAGATGTCTCGAACAGCCAAACAACTTATGATCTTGGCATCCGCATAACATACATTTTTTCTCAGTCATAATTTCTTAATCAAATCTCCAAGATCTTCTATCATTTTTTGATCATCTAACGCTTCAATTATTTTTAATCTCATATTTTTTAATCTGTAATTATCATCAGAATACAAGGCCGACATAGTCTCCATCTCTTTTTCGAAAAAATAGTTTTCTAAATAATACTTTAATTTGGATTTTACTTTTTTAAAATCCGATTGTTGAATTGTGTATTCATCAATATTATTGCAAACAACTTTGATAAACCCATTCATTTTTAACATTTCTTTCTTAATTTTAACAAGATCTCCTGGTTTGTCTTGAATATCATTAAGAACTTGATATGAATCAAGTATTTGTGAAAGGATATTTTTCAAATGTTCTGTGTATGAAACCATATCGTGTTTTTAGATCCATCTAATCTAAAGTTTAGGAAAAATAGCTCGACTTGTTTAAAAATTACACATTTGCTTTAAATTATCACCGATTAAGGATAATTACGATGCAAGGCGATGCCTATCTCAAATGTATTGATTCTCAATGTGGGTTAGAATATCCAGTTGAAAGTACTAATGTACAATGTAAAAAAGGTCATTTGTTAGATGTAAAATACAAGAAAATCCCACCTACCACACTAAAACAAGTTTTTTACAAAAGACGTGATTTTGAAGGAAGTATTTTTAATGAAAGTGGTGTTTGGAGATTTAGAGAGTTACTTAATTTTTGTCAGATTGATACTGAAAATTTTGATGAATGTGCAAAATACTTGGTATCCCTTGACGGTGCAGAAGGGAGACAGTCAAAACCATATCATATGTCAAAAGCTGCAGAATTTATTGGTATTTCAAATGATAAATTATGGTTACAACCTGAAGGATACAATCCAAGTGGCTCATTCAAAGACAACGGGATGGCCACAGCTGTTACTCATGCAAAGATGGTAGGGGCAAAAAAAATTGTTTGTGCATCCACAGGTAATACATCTGCATCAGCTGGCATGTTTGCTGCAAATGAAGGAATAGACTGTGATGTGTACATTCCTGCAGGACAAATAGCCCCTGGAAAACTTAGTCAAGCATATCAATTTGGAGCTCAAATTGTAGAAGTTGACGGGAATTTTGATGATGCGTTAAAACAATCCCTTGATGACGCGCAAAATCACAACGGGTATACTGTAAATTCTGTAAATCCATTTAGAATAGAAGGACAAAAGACAATACCATTTAGAGCATTAGAATATTTGAATTGGGAAGTTCCGGATTGGATTGTGTACCCAGGAGGAGCACTTGGAAATACATCTAGTTGTGGAAAAGCTTTGATGGAGTTATATGAATGGGGATGGATTAAAAAAATACCAAGAATTGCAGTCATAAATTCAGAAGGTGCAAGTACCTTATCTGATTTGTATAACGGAAAGTTTGAAGGCGAGGAACTTCGATGGAATAAAGGTAAGCCCAATATAGAATTGATATCACGATACTATGATCATATGGATAAAGAGGGATTACGACCAAAAACAAAAGCAACTGCAATTCAAATTGGAAGACCAGCAAACATTTTGAAAGGTTTACGTGCGTTAGAATTTACAAACGGTGTTGTTACAACAGTGTCTGATTCTGACATGCTTGATGGAATGTCAGTTGTTGGTCTAAATGGATTTGATTGTGAGATGGCATCTGGAGCATCAGTTGTAGGAATTAAAAAATTAAAGAATGAAGGAATTATTAAAAATGATGATGTCGTTGTTGGAATCCTTACAGGACGACAAAAAGACGCAATGTTGCCTGTAGAATATCATAATAATCCTGCAAACAGATTTGCAATTCCACCAAAAAATTAATCCCAGTTCACAGGCTCGATTATGCGCAAACATTTCTTATATCTTAAGAGTTAAATCTATGTTTTATGATTAAATTACAACCAAAAGATGGTGCAAAAAAACTAAATGAGTAATTGTAAGAATTGTTCTAAGATATTTTCTGGGAGTTTATCATGGTAGAATTATGGATTGAAATTGCAGCATTAGCTGTTCTTATTGGATTGTCTGGATTTTTCAGTGGATTAGAAGTAGCACTGGTAGGAACAAGAAGCTCCAAAGTCAATCAATTACGAAAACAAAAAGTAAAAGGCGCCGAAGCACTGTACAAGTTAAAACACAACCCCGGATGGATGATGTCTAGTGTCAATCTAGGAAACAATCTAGTGAATGTTGGATCATCCGCATTTGCAACTAGTCTTGCAATGAGGTTTTTTGGAAATGACGGAGTAGCAATAGCAGTAGGAATAATGACATTTTTGATTCTTGTATTTGGAGAGATTACTCCAAAGACATACTGTAATGCAAATGCAACAAAAATTGCTTTAAGATACTCTCCAGTATTGCTAGCTTTCAGTTACATATTTTGGCCAGTAGTAAAATTATTTGAAATTATTACAAAAACTATGGTAAAATTAACTGGAAGTAGTTATCATTCACCACCAATTACAGAAGAAGAAATCAAGGGTATTGTAGAACAGGGATTAGCTGACAAAGCATTAGAAAAAGATGAAAGTGATTTGGTTCACAGTGCATTAGAATTCGATGACACAGTGATTAGAACTGTGATGACTCCTAGAACAAAAATGGTTACACTACCTGCAAAAATGCTGTTATTTGAGGCATTACCGTTAATCAATCAAAATGCACATTCAAGAATTCCAATTTTTGGAGAAACTAATGATGATATTGTTGGATTTATTCATGTAAGAGATGTTCTACGAGAATTAGAATCGGATAATAAAATGAAAACATTGCAGCAAATTGCAAGAGAGCCCGTATTTGTATCTCAAGAAAAAATGGTTAGTTCATTATTGAAAGAAATGAAAGGAAGAAAAACACATTTGGCTATAGTTATTGATGAACATGGGGGAGTAGAAGGATTAGTTACATTAGAAGATCTTATCGAGGAAATAATTGGGGATATTGAAGATGAAACAGATGTAGCAGTAAAAGCTGATCACTACATCATAGACAAAGACACAATTGAAACAAACGGAGGGATAGAAATAGACAAAATAAATGAAATTTTTAAATCTGAACTACCAGAAGGAGATGATTATAGTACTCTGAATGGTTTACTACATGAGAGATTACAAGACATACCTCAAGAAGGCGACAAACTAGAAATTGACAACATACGAATAGTTGTTGAAAAAGTAACAAAAAACATACCTGAGAAAATTAGAATAGAGAGAATTAACAAATGAGATTATTGTTTAGCAAAATATTCTTGTAATTTTTGCTTTTTTTCATTCATATGAAATATGGATTCCGTATGTACAAAAGAGTCTTCATATGATTTTCCAAAGAGCATCGCTTGCATTAACATATGATTTTCAGGAATTACAATTCCAGTCTGATCATCAGAATACATCATTTGTACAGTATCTCCAATTGAAGTAGTCATATTTGCATGAATGTGTATCATGTTGGTATCTACAAAATGAAATCCCATGGTTTTAGCACAATCTCGAATATCTTTTGTTCCCTTTGCAGTCCATAGTGTAGCTACACCGAATTCATTTGTAAATATTTCATGAATTTCAGATGGTTTTGGGGCCGTATCTTTAAAGCGTATGTCCATTATGTGTAAATGCATTTGTCTTGTAGGCACTTTAATTGCCCGTACATAGAGGGGGGCATCTTTGCCAAAATAGAGTTTAACATCATCTCCATGGTGGGGTTTTTCAGTCATCTCAATAGTGTCAGTAATTTTTTTCTCAGTTTGTTCAATATCGGCCCAACGCCTAACAAGAGTTACGTCAAATCTTACTATTTGATCACCGAATTTATTTCGTAAAGGCTCCAATATTCTTCCCATTCCAGTTACATTGCAACTTCCTTGCATAACGTGATGTTTCCCTAATGCTTGGTTGTAATTTGCTCTAGAATTAAATAATAAATCAGATACAGATTCAGAACCAATTGTGGATTCCCCTCCCTGATAGATTGCAAGGATATTTTTTGGCTCATACAAGTTTTTCTTGTTTTTGTATCCACAGCCACTTGGAGAGGCATCAATAACTAAATCTGATTCATCTAAAGCAGATTCAATAGACCCAGAGATTTCGTAATCTGTAAAATCACCCAATTTGTCTTCTGGAACATATACATTCAATCCCTTCGATATTGCCTCATGAACTTTTTCATCAGGAGAATATTTCCCGATGCCTATCACACTGATTTCAAGATCATCCTTTAGAAAAGAAACAATTCTGCTTCCAATGGAGCCATAACCATTAACAAAAATTTTCTTCATAAAGTCACTATATTTACCCCATTTATTTATCTCATGTAGGAAGTATTGGTCAAAAAAATAGACTGAAAGGAAAATTTTCATGACGAACTTACATATAATGACAGATCAGGTATTAGCAATTATAAAAATTGGATAAAAATTACCTCATTACCAAACTAATGTATGCCATAGAGCAATCAAAAGGCGATGATGGTAGAAATCAGTATTTGCTAAAAAGACTCAAACAAAATAAGGAAATCATAAATTCGGACAGACTTTATTTGCAAAAAATTTTAGAACTTGATATTTCAGACATAGAATATAATTTGATAAAAACAGAGCAAAATTTATCAAAAGACAAATCTGTGTTTCTAAACTCCAACATGATAAAATGTAAATCTTGCCAAAAAGAGATCAATCTTGAAGAAAAATCATTAAGATACAACAATAACTGGTATCATGGAAATTGTATCATATTAAATTTAGAAAAAAACACAACTAATTCAACTAAATTACAGCATATTACAAAAAAGAATTTAGATTTAGTTCAAGTTGGTTTGACTGCCACAATAGTTGGTTTTCTAGTACTAAGTGTTTTTTTCATTTTAGGTCCAATCAGCATGATTGCTATGGGTATTGGAGGTGTAATTACATTGTATCATGTGATAGGAGCAACGGGAAAAATGTATTCAAAAAATAAACCAGGAAAACGTGCACCTTCAGGATTTCTAATATTTCTCCTCGGTTCGCCTTTTATTATAGGTACAATGATTGCATATGAAGGGTACACATTACTAGAATCCCCTGTAAGGATAATTTTGTTATGGGCATTAACAATTTCATTTTGGTCAACAATGCTTTTTGTTCCAATGGCAGTGGTGAGTAAATATCGAGAAGATAATCAAAAAGATGTTAAGACGTTCCCAAAAATTTCAGTTATAATACCTGCATATAACGAAGAAAAAGTAATAGCAAATACAATTGAAGGACTATTAGAAACAAAATATCCAAACAAAGAAATAATTTTTGTAGATGATGGAAGTACAGATTCAACATTAGCAATTGCATCAAGATATAAAGAAAAAATTCATGTTCTTCATAAAGAAAATGGTGGAAAAGCGACTGCATTAAATTATGGAATGGTGTATGCTAAAGGCGAAATCGTCGTAATTGTTGATGCAGACACAATTATTGGAAGAAACTCCTTAAAAGAAATTGTAAAGGGATTTGAAGTCAATGAACATGTTGCAGCAGTCGCAGGAAACATCAAAGTAAGAAACAGGATGAATGTATTAACAAAATGTCAAGCATTAGAATACATTACAGGAATCCAAATAATACGAAGGGCTTTTGACATATTTGGTTCAATAACCATAGTGCCTGGAGCATTAGGTGCTTTTAGAAAATCATTTCTGATAGAAGCTGGAGCATACGGCAAAGATACTATTGTGGAGGATTTTGATCAAACGATAAAATTGTTAAAGGCAGGGTTGATCACTCAAGGAAGTAGTAAAGCTACAGCATATACAGAAGCTCCCAACACGTTGAGAGATTTTGTGGCACAAAGAAAACGATGGTATAGAGGAAACATTCAAGTTCTAAAAAGACATTCAGATGCTTTGACAAATCCAAGATTTGGTTATTTACAGAGATTGTCATTGCCATATTTGTTCCTAGGAATGATAGTAACCCCAATAATCGGATTTATTGCAACTGCAAACGCAATACTAGGCATAATCCTAGGAGATGGATTATACATTTTACAAATTTCTATGATATTTGTTGTTGTGCATTATCTAATGACAGCGTTAGCATTACGAATTGATAAGGAAGATCCAAAATTGTTATGGCATGCTATCTTCTTAGTATATGGATTCAAGCAAATTATTGACTTTTTACTACTAAAAGCAATTATAGAACAATTAAGAAACAAGAAAGCTACTTGGACAAGTGCAAAAAGAATTGGTGTGTAATTTGAAAGAAACTCAAATAGGAATGTTTTTTGCAATAGTTGTATGCATTACACTGATAGTTTTATCAGATAATGCATATGCAGAAGAATTAGAAACAATTCAATTAGAAATTAAATATACCAATGGCGATCGTGCAGATTACAATGGGATGAAAATAATAGTTTATCAGGACTTTAACAAATTACCAATATTGGAAAAACAATTAAACTCCAATCCAGAAACCATCACAGTACCTGAAGATCACAGATATAAAATTGAAGTTTATGCTAATGGAATGTATGCAGATGTTGAGTATGTTCAATTAAACAAGAATTCAGAAAAAATCACAGTATTCATACCATTGTCAGGAGGATTACAATTTCAAATTTTTTATAAAAATGGAAATCCAATCAATGGTGCCACAGTGGTTTTGAAATCACAAGACAATGAAGAATGGAGAAAAGGAATAACAAATGAACAAGGTGAAACATTACGATATTGGGTTCAATCAACAACTAAACAGGAAGACTACTATACAGCAGATGTTTATCTGGGAGAAATATTTCTAACATCATACTCGCCAATTAAACTATTACCAGGTATTGCCACTGATCAAAAAATAACTACGCCAATACCTGAAGTCATAGAAGAATTAGTTTCAGTGAATTTGTTTTCCGGTACTAAAAAAATCACATCAGTGGACGGGAATTACAACGTAAGATTGATGGATTTACAAGGAAACACAATCAAGTCATCAGATGTGAATTTTCGAGGAGATGCACAATTTTCAAATCTAAAGTCAGGTACATATGTAATAAAAATTACTACGAATGATGTAATTGAGAATACGTTATGGCCTCAACACAAGATCCATATTATTGGGGATTTAAATAAATTCAGCGTATTTAGAAATGTTGATGATATCAATATCCAAGAAAAAGCATATCTTTCATGCAATTGTATAGCATTTAGGCTAGATGATGTTCAGGATTATTGGTTAGCAGATACACAAGTTGAACTAATTAACTTGTTTGCAGAAAAAAATATTCCACTTACAATCGGAATCATAGGTAATGCGACAGGATCTGATCAAAAGTTGACTTCAGTCATAAAAGAAAATCTGGAAAATAATAATATAGAAATTGCAAATCATAGTTGGAATAATGATGTTCTTACCAATATGAATAGCGCATTACAAGAAAAATATATTGTTGATACAAATGAAAGAATTTTTCAGACATATGGAAAAATGCCCAAAATATTCATCCCTCCTGAAAATTTGTATAATGAACTCACAGTCAAAATTTTAAAAGATCAAGGATTTACTCATTTAGTCTCACATGTTAAAGATGTCGGTCAAACATATGCAGATGATGATTTTTACATAATTCCGTCTACTACCGAGACAGGAAAATTAGTTAATCGTGTGGATTGGCAATTCCATGATAGTGAATATATGAAAAATACAATCATTGAGAGTATCAATCAGAGAGGATATGCCATAATAATGATGCATCCTCAAGAATTTTCTTTAAACAATATTGGGGAATATGACGGACCTAATAAAAAATTGCTTTCGGATCTAAGTCAATTGTTAGATGAGATTTCAAAATTAGATTCAAAAATAATAAAAATCAGCGAAATTAAACCATCCAATGAGAAAGTAGAAAAAAAAACAGTAACAGAACCTAAAATAGACACATGTAACTGCGTTGCGTTTAGACTAGATGGGATTCAAGATTATTGGCTAAATGAAGTTCAAATCAAAATCATGGATACATTTGTCGAGAAAAAGATTCCATTAACGATCGGTATAATTACAAATGCATTTGGGAATGATCAAAAAATTACAGACTATGTAAAACAAAATATTAACAATAATGAGAATTCTTTCGAGGTGGCAACCAAGGGGATTGGATTAACACCATATACGAACTATAACAAAGTAGAACAAAATGATAATCTTAAAAAATCCATTGAATTATTGCAGTCAACAATTAATGTAAGAACACATGTATTCATACCTCCAGATAATAAATTCAATAAAGAAACATTAGAAATTTTAGAAGAAAATCAGATTACGCACATCAGCGGGAGTTTAATTAACGGTGATTCACCACCATTTGAATTTGAAGAAAGTGTGTTCTATAGATTTCCTCAAACAGCATCCACTGGAAAATTTAATCCAGATACTAATATTTTTGAAGGGTTATCAAGTCAGCAAGTAATCGAGGAGTCAATTCAAGGAATTAAAAATTATGGATTTGCAGTAATTTCAATGCAGCCTCAAGAATTTTCAACCGTATCAAATTCCACATATGTGAACTCATACAGTGTAAAACAAATTGATGAGTTAAAAGATATCATTGACGGGTTAAAAGAAAAAGGATACAAAATTGTTTCAATTGGAAAAATAAATTCAAGTGAACAATTAGTTCCATCTTGGATTAAAAATAATGCAGGATGGTGGGCGGATGGCTCAATTGATGACGAAACATTTGTGCAAGGAATAGAGTATTTAGTGAAAAATGGAATTATTTCATATTAACAATTTTGTAATTCATACTAGACTTCCATCGCGCTTCTTCTAGTTTGAATTTGTTTTCACATTTTAAACAAATGTAGCTAGTTGAGATTTCAGGAAAAAATTCCTTACAATCATTACAAATGTAATGATTTTGCATCACTCTATAATCTACACCTAGAGCCTTAATTTCCTTTTTACAGTTAGGACATGTATCGTTTTGATACGTATTTTCTTCAGTAATATTCCCGCAATCATAGTGTTCGATTAATTTTCCAAGTTTGAAGTTGGA
>PFRJ01000085.1 GCA_002788515.1 Nitrosopumilales archaeon CG_4_9_14_0_2_um_filter_34_16
TGTCATATGCAGATACTGATTCGAAAGTGGTGTCATATGGAATTGGGGTCATTTTTATGAACTTGGGAATGTATGTGGCAGTACCAGCTAGTATAATTTATCAAATAAAAAATAAAAAAATTGTTCGTTCTGGTAGTTCAGATTAAGATCAAATAATTTCTAAAGAATGGAATCTTTAGTTTTGAAAACTCGATCAAAGTAATCAGATGATTCTTTTGGTTCTTCCACATCATTTGTAATTCCTGCCAAGTTTTTGGCCAAGTTCTTTTTGTAACCCACTTGCATCTGTCTTTGCATCTGTATTCTTTGTGCTTGCGGTGAACCTGCACCGTGCATAGATTCTGTAAGATATCCAACTGCATTTCTACCAAGTGTCATGTTTTCAATTAACCGGAGAATTCTCATTCTGTTTTCAACATCAGCTCCCTTTCTTCCTGCAAGATATTTTTTTAACATTGGTCCTGTAACTGGATGTCTAAAGTCTTTCTCAGAAGGTAGTGTCACTACTAGTCCACCTGCAATATCTTGTGCTAGTCTGCTAATTTCATATGGGAATCGTGTAACGTTGTGTTTGCAAACCTGTGCAAGCATATCTTCGTTTAGATAAACACCTGACTTCATCTTGTGTCCTTGGTGAGATGATGCTATTCCTGCAGCAAAAATTGTTTCATTAAGGTGTGTCATCTCAATAATTTTATCTTTGATGTGAGATACATTTGGAATTCCGTTGTAATCAGCAATTGTTGCTGCTGCGCCAATTAGTACATCGCCAAGTCCTGTTTTGCACACATAACTACGTCTATGGTAGCAAGTAAAACGCTCTACAAGCATAGATGCAAATTCATATTCACCGTTCATGAAAATTTTATCCCATGGGATAAACACATTATCTAAAATCATCAAAGCTTCTTGTCCACCAAACTTTGCATTACCATCATCGATGTCACCGTCTTCCATGCTTCGAGTATCGCAAGACTGTCTGCCGTAAATGTAAGTAATTCCTTTTACATCTGCAGGTACTGCACCCACAATTGCCCAGTCTTTATCGTTTTCAGTTAATCTAATTGTTGGCATTAAAATTATCCAATGGGAGTTGATACATCCAGTTTGATGAGCTTTTGCACCTGAAACATAGACTCCGTTTTCATCTGTTTTTACAATTCTTGTAAACAAATCAGGATCATCTTGCTCTGCAGGCCCCTTACTTCTGTCGCCTTTAGGATCAGTCATTGCTCCACCGATCACTAGGTTTTCTTTCTGAACCATTTTAACAAATTCTAAGAATCGTTTATGATAATCTGTCCCATGCTTTTCATCAATCTCAAATGTAGTGGAGTGTAGTGCGTTTAGTGCATCCATTCCGACACATCTTTGGAAACAGGTTCCTGTGTTTTGTCCGAGTTTTCTCTGCATTTTATTTTGTAAAACTAAATCTTGTGCACTTTCTGCAATGTGCAAAAATCGGTTAACTTGCAATCCAGTGATTGATGAATTAGCAGAAGCTAGTTCTTCCTCGCGTACAGCAAGATCATAAGTTTCTGCAACTGCGTTAATTGATGGTCTAATCATTGGATGATCCACTGGCTCTTTTACTAGTTCTCCAAAAAGGTAAACTGTGAGATCACGGCCTCTAAGACTTTCGATGTAATCATTACCAGTTCTAATTGTCTTTAAGACATTAGCCATGTAACATTATTCATTTAGTGGTATAAATATTCTAGATTAGTGCAAGCTAAATTTTAGGAATAAGTTGCGATCAGAGACCGATTCTGACATCAAGAATGCGACAGCCTTTTCCCTTCTCCATTACAAGTACAGGATTCATGTCTAATTCTTTGATCTCTGTAAAATCAGAAACTAGTTGGGATAATCTCTGAATGCATTCAGATAGTTTTGCAATGTCTGATGGTTTTTCACCTCTAACTCCTTGGAGTAATTTTTGAGTCTTAATTGATGCAATCATGTCATCTGCTTCCATATCAGTTACAGGTGCCAGTTTGAATGTGACATCTTTGAGAACTTCAACATAGATTCCTCCCATTCCTAGCATAATTACTGGACCAAATCCAAGTTCAAGTTTTGAACCTATGATTAGTTCTTTGCCGCCTTTGACCATCTCTACAATCAATACTCCTTTGATCTCAGCTTTGTTGTTGTATTTCTTGGCATTTTTGATAATTGTTTTGTACGCATCTTTGATTTCAGAATCATTAGTCAAGTTTACTTTAACACCGCCTGCATCAGACTTGTGAATAATTTGTGGAGACGCAATCTTCATTACTACAGGATATCCAATCTTCTTTGCAATTTTTACTGCTTCTGCTTCGTTTTTAGCTAGTGCACTTTGAGGCAAAGGTAAACCATACGCTTTGAGAACTTCTTGTCCTTCTTCTTCCAAAAGATTTTGTCTCTTTTCTTTTTTTACCTTGTCAAAGATTGCCTTTGCTTTTGCTTTGTTTACTGTAAACTTTGTAACTTTGCCATTTGGAGATTTGATCCAGTTTGAGAATCTAATCATCGCAGATAATGTTCTGATTGCTCCTTCTGCATAATTATAGTAAGGAACGTTTCCTGCAGCTAAAATTTCTCTGTTAGTTATTCCCTCATCTAGTCCCATCAAACTAGCAAGCATTGTCTTTTTGTATTTCTTTGACATTGCAACTATAACCTCAGCTAGTTTATCATAATCCAAAGTTCCAGATGGCGTACACATTGAGATTACAGAACCAACTTTGGGATGTGTTAAAACTCGGTCCAGTACGTTGTGGAATCGATTAAAATCAGCATCACCTACAATATCAACTGGATTTCTAGAGCTTCCCCAAGGCGGAATTACTGCATCAATTTTCTTTCTAACACTAGTAATGTCTGCCATCTTGATTTTCATCTTGGAGCATGCATCAGTCGATATGATTGCAGGACCTCCCGCATTTGAAACAATTACAAGATCACCTGTTGATGGTAGTGGTTGTTTAGAGAATGCAGTTGCATAATCAAATAGCTCCTCCATTGTATCAACTCTGATTGCGCCGGATTGTTTGAGTAGAGCATCATAGATTTCATCTGAGCCCATCAAGGCTCCAGTATGAGACATTGCTGCTTTTGCACCCTCTGGACTTCTACCTGACTTTAGAACAAGAACAGGTTTTTTGAGTTTTTTAGTAATATTTTTACAAACTTTGAGGAATTCCTGACCATCACCCATGTCTTCAAGATACATTACAATAACTTCGGTTTGTTTGTGATTTGCAAGAATTTTGAGGATGTCAACTTCGCTCATTACAGCTTTATTTCCAAGACTTACAACTGCAGAAAAACCAATTCCTTGAGCACTTGCATCTTCAACTAGTGCTGCACATATTGCACCGCTTTGTGATACAAGTGCAATTTTTCCAGACTTTGGTGTAACTTTAAGAAAAGTAGAATTCATCATTGTCTTTGGATCAAGATTCATGACACCAAGACAATTTGGTCCAATGATTTGGATTTTGTATTTTTTAGCTATGTTTTTTACTTGTTGCTCGCGTTTTGCTCCTTCTTCATCGACTTCTTTGAAACCGGCAGTGATGATGATAACGCCTTTAACTTTTTTCTTTCCACATTCTTCTAATACATCTGCAACCAGTGTATTTTTAATTACAATTACTGCAAGGTCAATTGGTTTTGGAACATCTAAAACAGATTTGTATGCTTTTTTGTAAAATACTGTGTCCCTTGAAGGACTAATTGGGTAAACTATTCCTTTAAAACCATTCATAATATTTGATGTGATGGTAGCACCAACACTTCCTCTTTTGTCAGATGCTCCGATAACTGCAATTGATTTAGGAGATAAGATCACAGACTCTGC
>PFRJ01000118.1 GCA_002788515.1 Nitrosopumilales archaeon CG_4_9_14_0_2_um_filter_34_16
CGGAGAAAAGGAACACACTATGCATTTTCATGGAATACACCCTGCAGGTATGGATGGTGTGTTTGAACCTGTAGGTGGTAATGGTGGACAGTTTGTTTATGAATTTGAAGCAGGCCCGGTAGGAGTTCATCCGTACCACTGTCATGTTATGCCTCTAGAGGAACATATTGTACATGGTTTGTATGGTGTCTTTATTGTAGATCCAAAAGAGAAACGACCATCAGCTGACGAAATGGTAATGGTTCTAAATGGTTTGGATACTGACTTTGATACTGAAAATAATTTCTATGCTGCAAACACCATTCCATTTTATTATCAACATCATCCCATTCAAATTAAAACTAATGAATTAATCCGTGTTTATGTTGTTAACATGGTAGAGTTTGATCCAATCAATAACTTACATCTTCATGGTAATTTGTACCATTATTATCCAACAGGTACAGACACTGTTCCATCATTTTACACTGATATGATTACTCTATCTCAGACAGAAAGAGGCATAATGGAATTCAAATATGATTATCCTGGAAAATACCTCTTTCATGCTCATAAAGTAGAGTTTTCAGAAAAAGGTTGGGTTGGAATATTCATGGTAAATGAAAATCAAGATAAAGGATCTGAAGGATATGGAACTTAGTAACAAATCATCAAAAGGAAAAATGATTGTCAGTGGCGTAATCCCATTTGTATTCTTAGTTATTTTGATTGCATACATCTTTGGTCCTGGTTCAGATCTGTTGGATCTGGGAACTCCGTTACCTGAGATAACACTGGAAAAAGTAGATTTTATAGATTCTGAAATTCAAGTTACCGTTAGGAACACTGGACCAATTCCTGTTGAGGTTGCAATGGCGGACATTAACGATAGAATACAACCTGCAGCTGTTGAACCTGATAGATTCTTGGAAAGATATGAAACAACTTTAGTAAGAATTCCTTTTGAATGGAATGAGGCCGAACCGTATAGGGTCGGAATTACAATTGAGGATGGAACTAGATTTGAAAAAGAAATCGAGGCTGCTGCTCCTGCATTAGAACCAACTGTTGATCTTGTAGTCTTTTTTGCAATAATTGGAACCTATGTTGGAATTATTCCTGTAATGATTGGATTGTTGTGGCTTCCATTTATTAAAAAAATTAGCAAACAAAAATATCATTTCTTTTTGGCATTGACTGCAGGACTTTTACTGTTCTTGGGAATAGATTCTGTTGAAGAGGCATTAGAAGTTTCTAAAGAAAATCTTGCCGGTAGTTTTAATGGTGCATTGCTTGTTGCTACCGTTTTGGTAGCTTCGTTTCTTGGATTGTACTATGCTGGTGAAAAATTAGTAAACAGAGCAAAATCGTCTGGGATTACAAAACCTGTTGCTATCGCATTGATGATATCCATAGGCATTGGATTGCATAATTTTGGTGAAGGGCTTGCAATAGGAGCTGCGGTTGGTCTTGGCTCTATTGCATTTAGTACTTTTTTGATAGTTGGATTTGCGTTACACAATACCACTGAAGGAATTGCAATAGCTTCGCCAATGTCTAGAGAAAAAAAAGTGATTAGAAAACTGGCAGTTATGGGAATGATTGCTGGAGTCCCTGTCATTTTTGGTGCATGGATTGGAGGTTTTGTGTATTCTCCATTTACATCTGTTGTATTTCTGTCAATTGGAGCCGGTGCAATATTCCAAGTCGTAATTACAATTTTAAAATGGGTGCGAGAAGAAGGCGACAAAAATCTTTCAAGTGCTGCAGTAGCTTCCGGCTTTGTTGTTGGAATGGTAGTAATGTATCTGACTAGTATCTTAGTTTAATCTGGTTCCGGATGAATTGTAATTACAGAGTTTTTAATCTCTGATCTAATTCTGTGTTCTATCTCTGATGTTAAATCATGAACCTTCTCAATTGATAATTCTTTGTCAAATGAACAATCAATGTCTATTTTGAGAATATTTTCAAATTTTAACGATAATATTCTTCCAATTTTTTTAATTTCATGATATTTTTTCAATATCGTCTTAATTTTCTCTTCAGTGATCGTATCTTTGATGTTAAAACTTTCAGGAACTGTAACAAATGGTTCTAGATGAATTGTAGCATGTGTGATTTCAGGTATTTCGACTTGTATTTTCTCTTCAATAATCTCAGAAATTTTATGTGCTGATGATAAATCGATTTCTCTATCCACCATTACGTGTAAATTGGCATATATCTTCCCCTTGGTTTTATGCGTAATAACATTGTGAACTCCTTTTACGCCCTCAACATTTTTTGCTATTTCTAAAATTTTTGCATCTGGTGGCACATTTTTCCAATTTGGTTCAAAATGAATTGTAACTGATGCATTCGAAATCTTTTCTTTTATGTTCTCTTCAACACTGTTACTGATTTCATGAGCTTTATCAAAACTAGTATCTCCTCTTAATGATATTGTAATATCTGCAAAAATTGTGTCACCTGATCTTCGCATAAGTATTGAACCTACATCTATTACTCCTTCAGTTGACAACGAAATTTCTTTTACATTTTTTACAATTTCTGGTGATATGATATCTGTCAAATCTAATGCTGTCTTGTATACTAATTTTACACTTAGAATTGCCAACAATACTCCTAAAATTAACGCTGCAATAAAATCACCAAAATACAATCCGTATGAAACCAGAATAATTCCTATTATTGCAACTAATGTTGATCCAAGATCCATAAATGCATGATAGAAATCTGCTTTGAGAGTGGCACCACCTATTTTTCTAATAGATTTTCTTAATAGTATAATTCTAAAAAAATCAATTCCAATCGTATACAATCCTCCAATTATTGCAAACAATCCAGGCAATACATTGGGAGGAGGACTTTGTAATCTGTTTATTGATTCGTAAATAAAAAAACAAGCAATTAAAAAAATTGCTATTCCCCCAATTAATCCACCTAATGATTCGATTTTTCCATGTCCGTAAGTATGCTCTGCATCTGGTGGTTTGATTGCCAATCTTGCTGCCAACAATAACACAAGAGTAACTACACTATCCAACAATGCATGAATACTATCAGTAATTAATGCTAGACTGTTTGAAATTAATCCAAAAACTAATTCTACTAAAAATGCTGAAAATATGGCTAAAAGTGAAATCTGTAAAACCTTGGTTCTTTGAACAAACATTTCCTTCTTTTTGATAATTTGAATCATGTATTACCGTTTTCTAAGAAGAAATGATGCGACAACGTTATTTGGGATAAAAACTCGTTTTGGTATGTTGGATGGAAGATTACTTGCTTTAACGGCTACTTTTTCAATAATATTACTAATCCCAATAATTGACGCTGAGGCGTCAAACAACCCTAACTTGTTCGTATCTGCTGAAAATTCGTATTTTGACAATCATTTTGCGGGTTCCATGGTTGTTGAAGTTGTCATAATTGATCCTAATCTTAGTGATACCGGTCAAGGAAAAGGTGAGCCAGATGTTACACTTAATGGAAAATCACTACGAATGGTGCAAGCATCTGATGGTAATTGGTATGCTTATTTTGCTAATGTTGACAAAGCAAAGAGAGCAGATTCCACAGTTGGTCTTGCTGGTAAAGGTTTGGACTTTGGGGTTTTTTGTAGCAGGGATACAGCATCTTCTGTAATTGGAATAACCCTTTCTGAAACTGATGGATTTGCTATTCCACGTTCTGCAACTGGTTCTACTAATGGTGACTCTTCTTTTTCTCAATGTACAGCTTCACCATCTGGCCAAAAATTGAATAACGTAATCCGTAACGCAAAATCAATCAACACAAATTCTAATGTTCCAACAGGTCAAATTGGATTAAATTCTAACGCATGGCCATTGATCCAACTCTATTCCTTTGACGGAATTAACATTCAATACAATCCAAGTGGTCCGTCACAACAAGTTTCATTAGAATATGATGAAATTCCAAATATTTCCATGATTCTTGATAGAGAAATCTATCCAAATAATGCTGATGTTTTCTTAACAATACATGACTTTCAATTAAATCAGGATCCAACTGATGAGGATTCTTGGACATTTAATATCAATTCCACATCCTCAACATTTTATCAAGCATATGATAATTCAGGTTCTAGTTCTGCAAATGGAAATACTGGTTTAGTTAATTTAATCCCGCATCTTTCAAACATTGGGTTTGAAAATAACGGAAAACTTGGAGCAAATTTAGGATCTATTATCACATTACAATCAAATGTTGAACAACCTAACACCAGTGTATCTGATGGAACGAAAACATATTCTAAAATCATAACATTGGTTGAAACAGGTCCAAATTCTGGCATATTTGATACCTCTGATAATAATGATCAATCTATATTGAAAATTTTAAACAATGCACCACGCGGTCAATCTGGCTCTATTACATATGACAAAAAATCTGTCTCTGTTGTTACTGGTTCATCATCAGCTACAGTATCTTTGATTAATCCTACATTGACTATTGGTAACGGTGGTTCTCTGAATCCTGGAGTAAAGATACCTATCGTGTTAGTTGATCCTGATCAAAACACAAATTCTGGTTCACGAAATGATTTGGACACGTTTAGTGATACCACAATAATTCCAACAATGCGAATTGGTGATCCAGTTACTCTTGAGACCGCATCCGATGTCCGTTTTTTCACTACTTCTGCAACTCCGTTTCCAGGCACATCAGTAAAATCTAAAGTACCGGATTCAAACTCTGCTCGACTGGTCATTGACACCTCTACATTTCCTAATGGCTCATTTGAAAAAATTTCTATGAATTTAGGATTATCTGCCTCTAAATTACAATCTTTACTAATTGATTCCTCTTTATCTGATGTTGATGGTACCAACTGGATAAACTATGATTTGAGATCATTTTCAAATGACCTTGGCATTTCTGATTTTTCTGATACTACTGTTGAATTATCATTTGGTACTATTGGGTCATCACCTGTTACTATAGTAGATAAAGGTGATTTGACTGCACCTTCTGGTTTTGTACAAATTGATGCTGCTGATGTTCAATCAATATCTACAAAAAGCGGTACTGTTTTTCTTGTGATTAACTTTGATTCTGCTAACGACTCTGCCACTGTTGGATCTGTTTCTAGTGAAATTCACTCTCAACCCATAGTCCTTGATTTTTTTTCATTTGGAATTGTCAATTCTAATGATGTGAATAATTCCATCTATCGTTTTGAATTAGAAGAGACAGGTGATAATACTTCTACGTTTGATGGTACTTTTGAATATTCTGTTGCAAATCAATTAAACATTTTAGATCCAAAATTTATTCAAACAATACAAACAATAGATGATCAAATCAAATTCATTGTGACTAACAGATTAGTTGACGATGAGGGGATCACTATTTCTTATTCTGATCTTGACGTGTCTGGAGTTTTTACAACCACTTCTACAAAATCCAATGTTTATACAAGTTCAGGTGTTTTATCTTCCAATTCCCAATCCTATCGCTTCGGACAACCTGTAACTATCATATTACATGATCCTGATCTTAACTTGAAAAATGATTTAGTTGATATTTACTTTACAGTTAATGATCCTAATTCTCAAAATGTTGATACTGTAGGAAAAGATGGAACTATACTGCTTGAAGTATTGATCAAAGATATTCGTTACAAGCGTTGTACTGTTGATGGAGTTGAATATGGTGGCTTGAGCGCAAGTGGATTCACACTTGTTGAGACTGGATCTAGTACTGGAATTTTTGAAGGCGTATTCAAAATGCCCTCAAAAATATGTAACAAAACTGGAACTGCATTAATTTCTTCAGCTGGAGGCAGTCTTGATGCAAAATATTATGATTCTAGGGATAGTTCTGGAAATGCAAACACTTTCAGTTTGTTAAGAACTACGCCTACTTCATTTTACAGTGCCCCACAACTTAGCGCATATGAGATTATGAAACCAAAGTCTGGAAATGTTGAAGAAATCATTCTTTCTGGAAGTATAGACAATCATAGACGAGGAGTTCCACTAGATGTAATGATCACAACTCCTGATGGGCAAGCCCAAACTTTTGGTGCAACTCTGTCTACTAGCGGAAGTTACAGATCTATAATTTCAATTAATGAAAATTCTTTGTCAGGAGTTTATGAAATAAAATTATCTCATAATAATTCCCTTATCAAGACAATTTCATTTGTAGTATCTGATCCTGTAATTCCTGATTGGATTAAAAACAACGCAAAATGGTGGTCTTCTGGTACTGTTTCAGATTCAGAATTTGTGAAAGCAATTGAATATCTTATTGAAGAGGGATTGATCACAATTTTTCCTGGTAGTGCAATCTCTGTTTCAGAACAAGATATCCCCAATTGGATTAAAAACAACGCAAAATGGTGGGCCGATGATCAAATATCTGATGAAGATTTTGTAAAATCTATTCAATACTTGGTCAAAAAAGGTATCATTCGAATATAATCTGGTCAATTTTTATTTCGTTGAAAATATAAATACTCTCAATTGGTGAATCAAAATGAAAATGAGGCTAGTAGGATTCTTAGCATTTGCTTTATTGTCTATATCGATTTTATCTTACGGTGTAAATGGTTCTGTTTTTGCAGATAGTCATAACATTGCTCCAGTTACTGTAACCTCTGATGTAAACATTATTGCCAACGGTGGAAATGTCAAAATTTCTGGAAATATTAAAAATTATGATGCTTCTTCAATTACTGCTGGAGCAGTTACTTATGTAATTATCACCCCTGATGAAAAAGGACGTGTTGGTATTGGCCAACTACTTCCAAAATCTGATGGATCTTTTGAATTTAGTTTCGTAGCCGGTGGCCCATTATGGAAAACCAACGGTGATTATATTGTTGAAGTAAAATATGGTGCAGACAAGAATACTACTATAATTAATTATGTTGGCGGAGAACCAGTAGTTTCCACACCACCTCCACCACCACCAGTAGATACTACACCACCTCCACCACCACCAGTAGATACTACACCACCTCCACCACCACCAGTAGATACTATGCCACCACCAGTAGATCCAAAATGTGGAAAAGGAACTGTATTGGAAAATGGTATTTGTGTATTGGAGAAACCTCCAGTAGTTGATGATAAGCCTGGTTGCCTAATTGCTACTGCAACATATGGAACTGAATTAGCTCCACAAGTTCAACTACTTAGAGAAATTAGAGATAACACACTATTCAGTACATCATCTGGTACAACATTCATGAGTGGATTTAATACAATTTACTATTCATTTGCGCCAACAGTTTCAGATTGGGAAAGAGAAAACCCTATGTTTAAAGAAATGGTAAAGACGGCTATCACTCCAATGCTTTCAACATTGTCAATAATGTCATTAGCTAATGAAGGTTCGGAAGCTGAAGTTTTAGGATTGGGAATTTCTGTGATTACGCTTAACTTAGGAATGTATATTGCAGCACCTGCATTAGTTGGATTCAAAGTTAGCAAGTATCTAAAATCTAGAAAATAATCTCATTTCATTCTAGTAAGTTATTATACTGAAACTCATTATGATATTTTATGCATATTGAATACGAAGAATTTGAAAGTGTTGAAGATATTCTAATGTATATGGCTTCTGCAGCACCACCAATGAAAAATACCATGCCGATCAATTCTTACAAAGGTTACGTAATGTCATTTATACCACTCAGTCCGGCAACTGGAGAAACTTATCTTATGCTTTATGCAAAAGGTTCTCTAGAACCTGGAATTTATGAATTTGATGTAGCATCGAAATCTTTCAAAAACGTCACGAGTATTGAGAGAGCAGATAAGGTTTACTTTATTTCTCTTACACCAAAACGAAACACAATAGCCGATATTGCTATTGGAAATCTATAATTTCTTTGTTTGAATTTTAGGTGCAGATACTGATCTGCTTCTTGCATATTTGTCAATAATCTCATCTGGTGTTCTGCCGTTAAACAGGTCCTTACATAATCCACGAAGATATCTCATTATTGCCCAAGTTCCAGCTTTGAGGATTCCATACATGAATACCTTCATTGGTGGTCCATATGTCTTATTTCTGAGAATAATTGGGATGATATCATTAATGACACGCAAGTTGTTTTCCCAGCATTTCCAAAATAATGTAAATTGTGCTTCATTCAAATTTCCAAAGTGCATTGAATTCTTTTCACTAAAATCTTGGTAAAGCAATGGTGCGACTAAACCTCTGAAATCCATTTCTCTAAAATCACTCATCATATCAATCGTATATTGTATATCATCAGGTGTTTCATCAGGCCAACCAATAATGATTGTTGCTGCTGGGAACCAATGGTTTTCATTTAAAATTTTTGCGCCTTCTCTTACTACACTGCCCCATTCTTCTGGTGCGAAAGGTTTTGTTTTAACACCTAGATGTTTTTTTACCATTGCTGGTGCTACAGTTTCAATTCCTAGATTAGTTGCAAGCCATCTTCCTGTTTTATCTTGTTCGTTAACATGAGAAATTTGTTGCATTAGAATAGGATCTGCCGCAACTGCAGAGAATGTCATATGTGTTGTTCCAACAAAGTTTGCTCCCAGTCCCTTAAGGCCTTTCCACAAGTCTACAATGGCATCTCTGTTTGGAATAAAGTCTCTATTGTCACATCCGTACAATAACATTTCATCAGAATGTAGCCATATTGAATCAAATCCATAATCTAAATTAGTTTTAGCTTCATGTTGCAATCTATCTAATGGAAGATCTTTCTTTGATCTCTTGTTTACGTCACAAAAGTCACATCCTCTTCCACATCCTCTCATTGCCTCAATCAGTGAATTTATTGTAGGTCCTTCAATTACTGGAATGTTTTCAAGATTTCTTACAAAACAATGCATCAATTCTGGTGCATCATTTTTTTCTAAATCTTGGAATAAATCTACGGCTAGCTCATCTGCCTCACCAACAACAACTGTGTCAATTCCATGTATCTTCATTCTGTCTGATTTGGCTAATTCCCATGCACCGTTGCCACCAACAACAACTTTGAAATCGTATTGTTTTTTGAGCTGGATAATACTGGCACACATTTTCTTGAATTTCATGGCAACATAAGATAATTTTTCTGGAGACATTGTTGTTGTAACTGGAGCCATGCCTAATGGATCCATCACATTAATTCCTACAACTTTGGTATCTGGTCCAATGGATTTATGTAACATTTCAGGATGTGCAAGGAAAACATCTTCTCTTTTGTATCCTCCTTGAAGTAATGAGCTTTCTATTCTTCTTAATCCTACTTGTGCTACTTTGACTTCTCCTGTAATTGGGTCTGTTTCAACTGATGGACAAAATACTTTATCAAAAACCCATTCTGGAAGCACTTCATATGGTCCACATGCAATAAATCCATACAGAAAATTTCCTCGATAATTTGTCATTAAACTACGATCAGCAGTTAGTACAACACGTTTGCCAGCCAATTATCAAACTTCGCTTAAGTATGTTATATATCATTTACGAGGTACTTTATTTGTAATTCTAATTGGAATTATTTTTCCTGTTTGCTCTATTTGCAATATTTGCTGCTATTCCCCCAGCTGCTATCCCATTATCTATATTCACAACTGATAAACCCAAGGAACAACTTTGAAGCATTGATGCAAGAGCTGCAATTCCTTTTTCTCCATATCCATACCCTACTGATGTAGGAATTCCTATGATTGGTATGTCTATCAATGTGGATACTAGAGTAGCTAATGCCCCTTCCATCCCTGCTGCCACAATAATACAATCTACATCTTCATTTATCATTTCTTTCAATATTGGAAATATTCTCTGAATACCTGCAACTCCCACATCATAACTTGTTATACATTCACAATTCATTGCTTCACACATCAATCTGGATTCTTCAGCTACTCCTATGTCTGATGTACCTGCAGTAATTATGCCCACTTTCCCACCATGAGATTTTATTGGTTTTTTGAATAACAATAACGATGATGAATTTTTTCCAGTTTTAATTTTCACTTTTAACTTCTTTGCAAATGCCATGATCTTTGGATAGTCGTCTTTTTTTATTCTTGATATGATGACCGAATTTGTTTTTTCAAGAGTTTTTTTAATAATTTTTTTATTCTCATCTAGTTCTTTTGTTTCTGCAAAAATCACTTCTGGAATTCCTCTTCGTTTTCTTCGATTAATATCAATTTTAGCAAATCCTTCTACTTCTTCAATTGAATATAATGACAAAAGCTTTTTTGCATCATTTATTGCAATTTTTCCTGATTTTACTGATTCTAATATGTCGTGAATCTCCAATGATGTTCTTTCTTTCTTAGTATACAAAAATGCTTAGATTTCAATACCTGAAATTGCGCCTTTTACACTTTCTACTGCCTTTTCAAATACTTGTCTTTCTTCATCATTTAGATCCAATTCAATAATTTTTTCTACTCCATTCCTTCCAATTATTGCAGGAACTCCTATGGAAATATTTGAGTGTCCGTACTCTCCATCAAGATACGTTGCTACTGGTATGACCTGTTTTCTATCTCTTACCACTGATTCAACAATTGCAGAAATTGCATTTCCTGGAGCATGTACCGTGGCTCCCTTTAATTCAATCACTTTTGCTGCAACTTGTTTTGTGTTCTGAACTATCTCGTCTAATTTTTCTTTTGGAAGAAAAGATGATAGCGGAATTCCTGACACTGATGAAAATCTTGGCAATGGTAGCATATTTTCTCCATGTTCTCCAATAACTAGTGCTCGTATAGAATCTCGTGAATGACCCGTTGCTTCATGAATGAATTGTCTAAATCTTGATAAATCTAACATTCCACCCATTCCAAACACTCTGCTTCTGTCAAATCCTGATACTTTGTAAGTAATGTACGCCATTGGATCCAGTGGATTTGTAACTGGAATTATCATCGAATTATCTGCATATTTTTTTATATTTTCAACGACGCTTTTCACAATTGACGCGTTAATTTTTAAAAGATCCATTCTTGTCATTCCTGGTTTTCGTCCAGATCCTGCTACCACCACCACCACGTTTGATCCTTTCATATCTGCAAAATCGTTTGATCCTTTTACTTCTACAT
Organism: Nitrosopumilales archaeon CG_4_9_14_0_2_um_filter_34_16; assembly: GCA_002788515.1. Taxonomy (GTDB): domain Archaea; phylum Thermoproteota; class Nitrososphaeria; order Nitrososphaerales; family Nitrosopumilaceae; genus Nitrosopumilus. Next base: position 11,052 of record PFRJ01000118.1, read on the forward strand.
CTATTCCTTGTTCTGATAACATATGATTGATATCCATTGCTTCTCCTTGTGGAAGTCCTTCTGCTACATCTAATAGCAAAATCTGGTCATCTAATCGTTTTAATGCTGAGAACAACGCTGCATCTCCACCTACTTTTCCAGAACCGATGATTGTAATCATGAAAAACGAGGTTAATTTTCAATAATTAAATCTAATGAAATTCATCAGATATTCGTCGAATTTATAAGCATTTTTGATAATTTTCAATCATGGTAATTGTCATTGATCCACAGATTGCTGGAATATCTGGAGATATGCTTCTTTGCTCTTTGGTAGACTTGGGAGCTGATCAAAATAAGATAATTAGTGGTATTAAGGAATCAGAAAAATTCTTTTCAAATTCAACAATCAAAAAAATTGCTTTTGAAAAAATTCAAAAACATGGTGTTCAAGCTTTTCAACTACTTTTAGAAATTGATGAAAATTTTCATGAAAAAAAAGGCTCCGAGATAAAAAAAGCAATTATTGATTCTGTATCAAACATTGGATTGTCTGAAAAAGCAAAATCTTTTGCAGAATCTTGTATTGATACGTTGATATCTTCAGAATCTGCAATCCACGGAATTCCAAAAGAATCTGTCCATTTTCATGAAGCCTCTAGTATTGACACTTTAGTTGATGTTGTTGGGATAACTATTGCCTTGGAGGATTTGTGTCTGTTTGATGAAAAAATTATATGTCTTCCTATTTCTGTGGGTGGAGGTTCTGTGACATTCTCACATGGTACCATGTCTAATCCTGCAAGCGCAATTCTTGAGATCTTTAAAAATTCAAACTTGATCATCAAAGGAAATGACGCAAATGAAGAACTTACCACTCCTACCGGTGCATGTGTTTTAGTAAATTTGACACATGAATCTGTAAATTTTTGCCCTTCCATCAAAGTTGACTCTGTTGGTTATGGCGCTGGGCAAAAAGATTTTGAAAATTTCTCTAATGTGTTAAAAATTATCCGAGGAACTGAAAATCATTTCAAAACTGATTCAGTTAAGATACTTGAAACCAATGTTGATGATGTTTCAGGTGAAATATTGGGAAATCTAATTGAAAAAATAACGGAAAAAGGTGCTTTAGATATTTCTATCTATAATGGGATAACAAAAAAAGGTAGACCCACACATCTTGTGTCGGTTATTTGCACTGATGAGAATGTTGATAAAATCATTGATACATTAGTGTTAGAAACTGGAACGCTGGGGATTAGAATTTCTACCTCTGATAGGTTTATTGTTCCTAGATCCACTCATAATGTCACTGTAACTCTGAATGGCGATTCATTTCAAGTAAATTACAAAAAGTTTGTTTTTAAAGATAAAACAAATTTTAAAATAGAATTTGATGATCTAAAGACAATTTCAAACATAATTAATAAATCAATAAAAGAAACAGAAATTTTATTGCGAAAAGAGATTGAAAAATTGGAGAAATTATGATGACGAATCTTGATGAATTAACACATTGGTTTGAAAATAAAAACAAGGTCTTTGTTGCACTTTCTGGTGGCGTTGATAGTGCCCTTGTCGCATATGCTGCATTTCAAAAACTTGGAAATTCTGCAGTTGCTGTTACTGCTGACTACAAAACTTTATCTGCAGAAGAACTTGATACGTCAAAAACAATCTGTTCAGAGATAGGTATTAAACAACTTTTTTTGGATTACAGTGAACTTGAAAATGAAGAATTTGTTAAGAATAATTCAAATCGATGTTTTCATTGCAGGATGGAATTAGGAAATCATTTGATAGCGCTGGCAAAAGATCATAATGTTGAGGTTATCGTTGATGGCACCAATCTTGATGATTTAGGTGATTATAGGCCTGGAATTGAAGCACTAAAACAAAATGGAATTAGAAGTCCGCTGGTAGAGACTCATTTCTCAAAATCTAAAATTCGAGAGACTGCAAAAATGATAGGATTATCTGTATTTGACAAGCCATCAAATTCCTGTCTTGCGTCTAGAATCCCATGGGGACAACGTGTTACTGCTGAAAAACTAACTAGAATAGAATTTGGAGAAACAATTGTAAAGCAAATCACTAACGTAAAACAAGTCCGAGTCCGTGATATTGATGGTTCTGCAAAAATCGAAGTTGAAAAAAACATGCTATCTGTATTTGATGATGTTGTATTCGAACAAATAACTGAAAAATTAAAAATGATTGGATTTACTTCAGTTGAAATTGATCAAGAAGGATACAAACCAGGAAAAATTAATGTGATTGCAGATTGATCTATCTAGACAATGCAGCTTCGACACAGATACATGAAGAAGTTCTAAATTCAATGTTACCTTACCTTAAAGAACAATATGGAAATCCTTCATCGATCCACAGATATGGTAGATTGGCTCATAAAGCAATTGAAAAAGCTAGAAAACAAATTGCATCACTAATCAACGCAAACCCCTCTGAAATTTTCATCACTTCTGGAGGTACAGAATCAAACAATACGGTATTGAAAGGAATAAAATTAAAAAATAATTCTCAAATCATTACCTCTTCAATTGAACACGATGCAATTTTAGAACCTTGTAAAAAATTATCTGAAAATGGTGTTGATGTAGATTATTTGCCTGTAGATCAATTTGGCTCTGTAACTCCATTAGAATTAAAAAATCATTTATCTGAAAATACTTGTCTTGTTTCAATCATGTATGCAAATAATGAGGTTGGAACTATTCAAAGAATTTCTGAAATTGCTAAAATATGTAATGATGAAAAAATTCCTTTCCATACTGATGCTGTTCAGGCAGTAGGCAAAGTCCCAATTGATGTTAAAGAATTAGGCATAGATTTTCTCTCAATTTCTTCACACAAACTTTATGGTCCTAAGGGGATTGGCGCATTATATATTAAAAATGGACTAGAAATTAACCCTGTGATTTTAGGTGGTGGTCAAGAATCTGGTTTACGTTCTGGTACTGAAAACGTTGCAAATATTGTTGGGTTTGGCAAGGCATGTGAAATTGCTAAAAATAATCTGGCTGAAAATACAACTCACGTGAAAAAACTTCGAGATCTTCTTGTTGAAAAAGTATTAAGCGAAATACCCGAAGTAACTCTGAATGGTGATCCTCAATTAAGATTACCAAATAATGCGCATTTTACATTTCTTGGTGTAAATGGCGAGGATCTAATAATCAAACTTGATGAATATGGTATTGCAGCTTCTACCGGATCTGCATGCTCTGTTAATACTCAAAGGGCTTCACATGTCTTACAGGCCATGGGTTTCTCACATGAACAAATCACTGGTTCTCTAAGACTAACTATGGGGATTTTTAATAATGAACACGAGATTGATCAAACAGTAACGTCTCTCAAAAAAATAGTTGAAGAATTAAGATCTTTTTCTCCATTCAAAGAAAAGTATTCTTTTGTTTCTAAAGTCTAAATGTTTATCTGAAGTTTGTTTCTTGTAGCTAAAATTGTAATCATAATTCCTACAATCAATACCGTCATTACAATTGTACCAAATTCAGGAATAACATAAGTGCCAATAATCTCAATGTCTGAATCACCTTGCTCAAAATTAATTGTAATTGTTCTGGATTCTGTATGCACTACTGATTCGTTATAGTCGACTTCTATTGCGTCAATTAGAATTATGAATTTGTCATCTTTACCATCTTGTTTCTCTGCTCCTATGAATTCTCTTGGTAATTCTAGTGTGATTGACCCCTCATCAGCTGATTCTATCTGAACTATTAATGCAAAGCTTTCTTCATCTATCACCATATTTTTAACCGTGCCTCCTTTGATGGTGTATTTTACATCAAATGTACCACTACTTCCTGCATCTACTTCAAAATTCGTTGTAGTTGGAGTTACTGCTGATTTTGATGAATAACTAAATTCTGATTCTGCAATGTTTCCTTCACCATATGATGCTCTAACTGTATAGTCTCCAGATTTTTTCCATTGTGGTCCTTCTGCGATCACTGTGTGAGAATAACTTCCATCCTGTGCTACGACAATCTGTGCAATGTCTACTAGATTGCCTTCAGAAAAAATCTGTAACGTAATTGGTGTGCTACCAACGACAATAGATACATTTCCTGAAATTACAATTGTATCTCCTTCATCGTAATTATTATCGTCTGTTTGAACACTAATTTCTAGAGTCTGTGCCGCATTTACAGTTCCTGTAGATATTGCTAACAATACTATAATACCATAAAGTATTCTAAAATCCACAAACTTTTCAATGCGCATTTGTATATTTCTTTTACTATTAAAAAATGAAAAAATGAAAAAATTGTGTGATTTTAGTATCTTGGCATAATGCTAAGTCTTGATTTTGCAGATACTGCAATTATTGAGATAATTGCTACTGCTAGAATCATGGCTGCAATTGTACCAAATTCTGGAATCACATGTGTACCCACTATCTCAATTGTTTCAGCGCCTGCTGGGAACATTATTGTTACTTTGTTTCCAACAATTTCACATTCTGGTTCATTACATTCTTCTCCGTCAACTAATACCATGAAGATATTTTCGATGATTGTTTTTGATGGAGTTATTGTCAATGTTCCGTCTTCCTTAGCGTTGATTTTGATGATAATTGAACCATTATCACCAGGATTGAGAGTTGCACTAGTTACTGTTCCACCTGAAATGCTAAATGGTATACATTGACCACTTGCGGATAATTCATTTGCACCACATTGATTGTCTGGTGTTTGTGGGGAGTAACCTGCAACTCCACCAGTTAGTTCAACTTGGACTTTGTTACTTTTTTCAGTACTTCCATAGTTTGCTCTAATGGTGTAGGTACCATCGTATTTCCACATTGCACCTGCTGTGTTTAATGTTGTCTTGAAACTACCATCATCTGCTACATTGACTTGATCAATTGTAACGATGGAGTTTAAAGGACTTACAACAGTTAGTGTAACTGGAAATCCAGAAGTGTTTGCTACTTGACCTTCTACCATAATCTTGTCATTATGACCATAATCTGTCTTGTCTGTCCAAACAGATATTGGGATGGATTTGAGCAACATTTGATTAGCTGCTTCTTTGGCATCCTCCATGGTACACCCAACACATGCTTGCGGAAGTTCTGCGGCATATGCTGATGACACGGTTAAGGTACCGACTGCAGTCAAAAGGGCCAGTAACGTGAACGACGTACGATTGTTCATCTTGTTGCGAATTACATACGTCTCTATTTATGTATATTTAAAAATAGAAAAAAATTGTGAACTTAGTATCTTGGCATAATGCTAAGTCTTGATTTTGCAGATACTGCAATTATTGAGATAATTGCTA